>NZ_JBVJCD010000028.1:0-51336 GCF_055588985.1 Streptomyces sp. NPDC041970 | reverse complement strand
GGGTTTTCGGACGAGGGCTTGTCTTGGAGGGCGGTGTTCCCTCCCTCTTTTTCCGTCCCCACCCCCCCCCCCCCTCTCCCTCCCCCGGCACCCCAGGTGCGGGCCGCACGGCGTCGTGAGGGGGGCGTGCCGGTCAGGCCGCCTTCGCCTTCGTCGCGTACATGTCCACGTACTCCTGGCCGGACAGCCGCATCACCTCGGCCATCACCGAGTCGGTCACCGCCCGTAGCACATAGCGGTCGCGGTCCATGCCCTCGTAGCGCGAGAACTCCATCGGCTCGCCGAAGCGCACCGTGACCTTGCCCGGCCGGGGCAGCCCCGCGCCGCCCGGCTGCAGCTTGTCGGTCCCGATCATCGCGAACGGGACCACCGGCGCGCCCGTCATCAGCGTCAGCCGCGCGATGCCCGTACGGCCCCGGTAGAGCCGGCCGTCGGGGGAGCGGGTGCCCTCCGGGTAGATCGCGAAGGCCTGCCCCTCCTCCAGCACCCGGCGCCCCGTCATCAGCGCCGCGACACCGCCCCGGCCGCCGTCCCGGTCCACCGGGATCATGCCGCAGCCGGTGAAGAACCAGGCCATCAGGCGGCCCTTGAGGCCCTTGCCCGTGACGTACTCGTCCTTGCCGATGTAGAACACCGGCCGGTCGCAGCAGATCGGCATGATCATCGAGTCGATGAACGTGAGGTGGTTGCCCGCGAGGATCACCGGTCCCGTTCCGGGGATGTTCTCGGCGCCCTCCACCTGGGGGCGGAACATCAGGCGCAGAAGCGGTCCGAGCACTGCCTTGATGACCGTGAGACGGGACAACGGTTCCTCCGGTGTCGTGGCCGGGCCGGCCGCGGTGGACAGGGTGGTACGGGCGGTGGCCGTGCCGACGGGTGATGGTCGGTGCAGGTGAGGACGATACTCGCGGGTACGGCCTGATCGCACATCGGGTTCATACGGCGGATACCCCGTGTTGACCGGAGTTCGCGCCCTGTTCGCCGCCGATCCTCCTCCGCGTACGCCTGTCCTGCCTACGATCGGGCCCCGCTCGACAGATGCGGACGAACGTGGAACAAGGAGCATCGATGACGGAACGTGCACGGACGACCCCCGGCCGACGGGCCCTGCTGGGCGCCGCCGTCCTCGGCACCGCGGCCCTGGGCCTGCCCGGCACGGCCGCCGCCGCCGAGCGGGGCCGCGGCCACGGCCACGGCGGTCGCGGATCGCTGCGCGACCTGCCCGTGCCCACGGTGATCGGCCACCGGGGCGCCAGCGGCCACCGCCCCGAGCACACCATCGGCGCCTACCAGCTCGCCCTGGACATGGGGGCGCACATCGTCGAGCAGGACCTCGTGCCGACCAAGGACGGCCACCTCGTCTGCCGGCACGAGAACGACATCACCGGCACCACGGACGTCGCCGACCACCCCGAGTTCGCCGACCGCAGGACCACGAAGAAGATCGACGGCCAGTCCCAGACCGGCTGGTTCACCGAGGACTTCACCCTCGCCGAGCTGAAGACCCTGCGCGCCACCGAGCGCATCCCCGGCAACCGCCCGCACAACACCCTCTACAACGGCCGCTGGACCGTCCCCACCTTCGACGAGGTCCTGCGCTGGGCGGAGAAGGAGGGCCGCGAGCGGGGCAGGCCCGTCTGGCTGTACGTCGAGACCAAGCACCCCACCTACTTCCGCAAGCTCGGCCTCGGGCTGGAGGAGCCGCTCGCCCGGCTGCTGCGCCGCCACGGCCGGCACCGCGCCGACTCCCCGCTCGTCCTCCAGTCCTTCGAGCCCGGCTCCGTCCAGCGGCTGGCCCGGCTGGTCGACACCCCGCGCGTCGTGCTGCTGTCCGGCCCGAAGTCGCGCCCCTGGGACTTCGTCGAGTCGGGCGACCCGCGCACCGTCGCCGACCTCGTGAAGCCCGCGGGGCTGAAGTGGATCGCCTCCTACGCCCAGGGCATCGGCCCCACCCTCGACCTGGTCATCCCCAAGGACGCCGCCGGGCGGCTGACCGCCCCGACGGCGCTGGTCGAGGACGCCCACGCCCGCGGCCTGCTCGTGCACCCGTACACCCTGCGCAACGAGAACGCCTTCCTGCCCGCCGACTTCCGGCGCGGCACCGACCCCAACGCCTACGGCGACGTCTTCGGCGCCCTCGCCGCCTACTTCGCCACCGGCATCGACGGCGTCTTCGCCGACCACCCGGACACCGCGCTCCTCGCGGCCGCCGACCACGCCGGCCGCTGACCCGCGGCGTCCCGGCCCCGCTCCGGCGGGTCCGGGACGCCGTCAGCCGCCCGCCCGGCCCGACCCGGACGGGTGATCCAGCGCGGCCGGGGCAACCACCCGCGCCGCCGGCACGTCCGCCGGGGCATGACGCCTCCCGACCACGACCGCGAGCCGGCCCTCGCCACCGCCCTCGCCGTACGCGCCCTGCACCCCCTGGTCCGGGCGGAGGCGCGGGCCGAGGCCCCCGCCGCCGGGCTCGACCCCGCCGACCTCGAACAGACCGTCTGGCTCCGCCTCCTGGAACGCCCCGCGTCGGCCGGGCCACCCGCCGACGCCGCCCGCTGGGTGCGCGCCACCGTCCGCGCGGAGGCCCGCCGGGGCCGCCGCACGGCCCGGCGCGAACGCCCCTACGCCGGAACGGAACCCGCCGCCGGCCCGCTGGGCGGACCCGAACGCGCCGCGCTCGAAGCCGCCGAACACCGTGCGCTGCGCGCGGCGGTGGCGCGGCTGCCCGGCCGCTGCCGCCGGCTGCTGGAGGCACTGCTCGCCCCCACCGATCCCACCTACCGCGAAATCGCAGGGAAGTTGGGTATGTCACAGGGGAGTTTGGGCCCCATCCGTTCCCGTTGCCTTGGATGTCTGCGCAGAATGCTGACGGCGGAGGTTGTCGCCCCTGAACTGTGGGGAAAGGGGCGGTAGGCAACCGGTGGACAGGTGAGCGGGAGGCGTGCACACATGGGCATGAGCGTGACCATCTCGGCGGCGACGGCACAGGACGTCGAGCAGATCTTCAGACTCCAGTACCTCTGCTTCCAGCGCGAGGCCGAGCTCTACGACGACTACCGGATCGACCCGCTCGTGCAGAGCCTCGACTCGCTGCGCGCCGAAGTCGCCGACGACCTGGTGTTCGTGGCCCGGCTCGGCGACGAAGTCGTCGGCTCCGTACGCGGCTTCACCGACCCCGAGGGCACGGGCCTGATCGGCAAGCTCTGCGTGCACCCCCGCCTCCAGGGCCACGGCCTCGGGGCGCGCCTGCTGCTCGCCGCCGAGTCGGCGCTCGCCTCCGAGCGCTCGGCGACCCGCTACCGGCTGCACGCCGGCCCCCGCGGCGAGAGCGGACTGCGGCTCTGGCGCCGGGCCGGATACGCCCAGGTCGGGGATGTCACCGGGGCGGACGGCGTCCGGCACCTCCTGCTGGAGAAGGACGCCGCCGACCGGGACTACGTGGCCAGCGCCTGACCGGCACGCCGCGCGGGGCGGTGCGGGCCCGGTCGGACCGGCCCGCTCACACCGTCCTCGCGCGGCGCAGCCAGACCATCCCGGTGACCGGCAGGATCACCGGGATGAACAGGTAGCCCATCCCGAAGTCCGACCACACCGTGGCGTCCCGGAACGCGGTCGGCTCGACCAGCGTCCACGTGCCGACGACGAGCACGCCGAGGAGCTCGGCCGCGCAGCACACGAGCGCCGCGCGGCGGGCCGTCTCCCCGCCGCGCACCAGCGAGTACGTGATGAAGCCGTACACCGCGGCGGCGACGGCGGACAGGACGTACGCCAGCGGCGCCCGCCCGAAGTCGACGAGCATCTGCACGATCGCGCGCGAGGCCGCCGCGACCGTGAACACCCCGTAGAACCAGACCAGGACCCGGCCCGGACCGGTGCCCAGCTCGAAGGGCGTCTTCGCCGCCGTGTCCGCCCCGGTGCGGTCGGTGTCGCCCACGTCAGTCTCCCCAGATGTCGTAGAGCCGGACCTCCAGCACCGCCAGCACGACCGCGCCGGCCGCGACGGTCACCGAGCCCCAGCGGGTGCGCTCGGCCAGCGAGAGGAACCCGGCCGCCGGAACGGCCGCGAAGGCCCCGGCCAGATAAGCGATGAAGACCGCCATCCCCTGCTCCGGCCGCTCCCCGCGGGCGAGCTGCACCACGCCCACGACCAACTGGGCCAGCGCCAGGAAGGACACGATCGCCATCCCGATGAAGTGCCAGTCCTTCGTCGGCTGGTCCCGATAGGCGGCGTGTCCGCACCAGGCGGCGAGGGCGAGCGCGGTCACGGCGACCGCGACCGTCAGGGCGTCGAGCATGTAGTGAGGGTATTACGGGCGGATCGCCCATCCCTCCGCGGCCCCGGACCGGGCGGCCGGGGCGCGGGGGAGGCGGGCCCTTCGGGCTTCCGCCGGGGCGGGAGGGTGGCCTTGGCCACACCGGCGGGCGCGCCCCGGCCCGCGCCGGGCGGGAGCGACGCCGCACGCACTCCGGAGGATTTCCCGCCGCCGCAGGTCACAGCGGTGGAACGAGGAGGCGGGACAGGGGCGGGGAGCGGGACCGCCGCCCCTCCACGGCTGTCCGCTATACGGACAACCGGGGCCGGGGGAGTGATTCGTCTGTTTTACTTGGCCCATGACCACGACGAGCAGCCGCACCCTTGCGACCGAGGCGATCAGCACGCCCGGTGCTCGTTGTATGTGTCGAATGCGCGCCTTCTGAGGGCCCCCGCCTGAGCCTCGCGCCCCGAAGCGAGACCGAGCCTGAGCCGTTTGCACCCAGTGGAACGAGCCTGCCCGCGCATGTGCTGGCCCCCGGCCGACCGCCGCGTCCAGCCATGCCGAGACCCCCCGGCCCACCAGCCCGAACAGTCTCTTCAGACGAACGCCCCGTGCCCGGCGGCCACCTCGCCGCGCACTCGACAGTGACGGAAACCCCTGTGATCACCACTACGGGCCTCACGAAGGTCTACCGGTCGCGCGACCGCGAGGTCACCGCGCTCGACGGCGTCGACCTGCACGTCCGCGAAGGCGAGGTGTACGGCGTCATCGGACAGAGCGGCGCCGGGAAGTCCTCCCTGATCCGCTGCGTCAACCTCCTGGAACGCCCCACCTCCGGCACCGTGACGGTCGCGGGCCAGGACCTCACCGCCCTGGCCGGCCGGGGCCGGCGGGCGAGCGCCGAGCTGCGCCGGGCGCGCACCCGCATCGGCATGGTCTTCCAGCACTTCAACCTGCTGGGCTCCCGCACCGTGCTGGACAACGTGGAACTGCCCCTGGAGATCCTCGGCGCCTCCGGCCGCGAGCGCACCCGCAAGGCCCGCGAACTCCTCGACCTGGTCGGCCTCGCCGACAAGGAGAGGGCCTACCCCGGCCAGCTCTCCGGCGGGCAGAAGCAGCGGGTCGGCATCGCCCGCGCCCTCGCCGGCGACCCCAAGGTGCTGCTCTCCGACGAGGCGACCTCCGCGCTCGACCCCGAGACCACCCGCTCCATCCTCCACCTGCTGCGCGACCTCAACCAGCAGCTCGGGCTGACCGTCCTGCTCATCACCCACGAGATGGAGGTCGTCAAGAGCGTCTGCGACTCCGCGGCGCTCATGCGGCGCGGCCGGATCGTCGAGTCCGGGACCGTCGGCGGCCTCCTCGCCACCCCCGGCTCCGAGCTGGCGCAGGAGCTGTTCCCGGTCGGCGGCGCGGCCTCCGGCCCCGACCGCACGGTCATCGACGTCACCTTCCACGGCGAGTCGGCCACCCAGCCGGTCATCTCCCAGCTCTCCCGCACCTACAACATCGACATATCGATCCTCGGTGCGGCGATGGACACCGTCGGCGGCAAGCAGATCGGCCGGATGCGCATCGAGCTGCCCGGCCGCTTCGAGGAGAACGTCGTGCCGATCGGCTTCCTGCGCGAGCAGGGGCTGCAGGCCGAGGTCGTCCGGCCCGAGGCCGCGACCGCGCAAGCCACCGCCGTACCGGAGCCGACGCCCGCCCCGCTCACCGAGGAGACCGCCAAGTGACCTGG
Organism: Streptomyces sp. NPDC041970; assembly: GCF_055588985.1. Taxonomy (NCBI): domain Bacteria; kingdom Bacillati; phylum Actinomycetota; class Actinomycetes; order Kitasatosporales; family Streptomycetaceae; genus Streptomyces; species Streptomyces sp. NPDC041970. The sequence goes on along the minus strand of NZ_JBVJCD010000028.1, from coordinate 45,342 downwards.
TCCGAGATGCAACCACTGCTCGCCCAGGGCACCGTCGACACCCTCTACATGGTGTTCTGGTCGGCGCTCGTGACCGTCCTCGTCGGCCTGCCCCTCGGCGTCCTGCTGGTCCTCACCGACAAGGGCGGACTGCTGCGGAACACCGTGGTGAACAAGGTCATCGGCGTGGTCGTGAACATCGGGCGGTCGCTGCCCTTCATCATCCTGCTGATCGCGCTGATCCCCTTCACCACCTGGGTCGCCGGCACCTTCATCGGCCCCACCGCGATGATCGTGCCGCTCGCCGTCGGCGCCATCCCGTTCTTCGCCCGGCTCGTCGAGACGGCGATCCGGGAGGTCGACCACGGACTGGTCGAAGCGGTCCAGTCGATGGGCGGCTCCATCCCCACCATCGTCCGCAAGGTGCTCCTGCCGCAGGCCCTGCCCTCGCTGGTCTCGGGCGTCACCACCACCCTCATCGTGCTCATCGGCTACTCCGCGATGGCCGGTGCGGTCGGCGGCGAAGGACTCGGCTCCAAGGCCGTCACCTACGGATTCCAGCGGTTCGACAACCAGTTCATGCTGATCACCGTCGCGCTGCTGGTCGTCATCGTCACCGCGATCCAGCTCATCGGGGACCTCACCGTCAGGCTGCTGGCCCGCCGCGGCCGCACCTCCTCCTGACGGCCCTCCGAAACCCCAGAACTTCCCCTCCCCAACGGACTCTTCGTCCGCACCGAGCCCGAACACCACGTCCGGGCGCATCACATCACCACGGGAAAGAGGCACTCATCGTGCGCAAGAACATCAAGATCACCGCTGTCGCCGCCGCGTCCGCCGCCCTCGCCCTCGGCCTCACCGCCTGCGGCACCGACTCCGACCCGGCGTCCAAGGGGAAGACCGGCGCCGAAGCCGACGTCACCAAGGCCCTGGTCGTCGCCGCGTCCCCGACGCCGCACGCCGACATCCTCGACTTCGTCAAGAAGAACCTGGCCGCCAAGGCGGGCCTCAAGCTGGAGGTCAAGGAGTTCTCGGACTACGTCCTGCCGAACACCGCCACCCAGAACGGCCAGGTGGACGCCAACTTCTTCCAGCACAAGCCCTACCTGGACGACTTCAACGCCAAGCAGAAGACCACCATCGTCCCGGTCGTCAACGTGCACCTGGAGCCGCTGGGCCTCTACTCCAAGACGGTCAAGGGCCTCAAGGACATCAAGGCCGGCCAGACCATCGCCGTCCCCAACGACACCACCAACGAGGGCCGCGCGCTCCAGCTCCTCGCCGAGAACGGCCTCATCACCCTCAAGGACGGCGTCGGCACCAGCGCCAAGCTGAGCGACATCACGGACAAGAAGGGCCTGAAGTTCACGGAGCTGGAGGCCCCCTCCGTGCCCCGCGCCCTGAGCGACGTGGACGCCGCCGTCATCAACGGCAACTACGCCATCCAGGCCAAGCTCTCCCCGACCGAGGACGCCCTCGCCCTGGAGAAGGCCGAGGGCAACCCGTACGCCAACTTCCTCGCCGTCAAGGAAGGCAACGAGAAGGACCCGCGCGTCGAGAAGCTCGCCAAGCTCCTCAACTCCGGCGAGGTCAAGAAGTACATCGACGACACCTACCGCGGCGCGATCGTCCCGGCCTTCGGCGCCCCCGCCGCGTCCTGACGCCCCGCGGCACACGGAGACGGAGCCCCGCCCCGCCACCCGGCGGGCGCGGGGCTCCGTCGTGCGGACCCACCCCCGCGCGAGGCGGACCCGATGCTGTCATGCTGTGTCTTTACCCGGTCTTCTGCATGGAGCTGCGCATGACTACCACCTTTCCGTCCGTCTCCATCAGCACGGACAGGTTGGTGATGCGCCCCTTCGAGATGGACGACATCCCCGCGTACATCGAGATGATGAACGACGAGATGGTCACCGCCTGGACCGACGAACCGCACCCGTACACGCGGGTGGACGCCGAGCGCTGGGTCCGCAGGATCGCGCCCGCCGAACGCACCACCGGCCACGGCATCGTCTTCGCCGTCACCGAATTCCTCACCCAGCGGCTCGTCGGCACCGTCCGCCTCCTCAACACCGACTGGCGCACCCTGGCCACCGAGGTCCGCTACATCACCGCCCCGTGGGCGCGCGGCGAGGGGTACGCCACCGAAGCCGTCCTGGCGATAGCCGAGTGGCTCTTCCGCGACCAGCGCTTCGAACGCCTCGAAGTGCGCACCCCCGCCGACAACACCGCCTCCCAGCAGGTCGCCCAGAAGCTCGGCTGCATCAGCGAGGGCGTCCTGCGCAACGCCCGCATCGCGCGCACCCGCACCGAGAACGGCACGGACGGCGGCTGGACCGACATCCGCACCGACCTCATCGTCTGGGGGCTCCTCCCCGAGGACCTCGAAGGGGTCGCCGAGCAGCTCGCCGACGCCGGCGGCTACGGCGCGTACGACGACTGGCAGTAGCCCCCGCACCCCCGCGCCGCGTACCGCCCGCCGCTTGCGACGGCCCCCGGCCCGAGCGGTGACGCGACCAGGTACTCTCACCCCTGCCCCGCACTCCCCGGGCACCCCCGCGCCTTTGACGACCAGGAGACAGACGACGATGGCCGACCGGGTCACGGTGATCGGCTGGGACGGCTCGCCACTGACCAGGACGGCCACGGCCGCGCTCTCGGCCGCCACGCTCGTCGCGGGCGCCGCCCACCACCTCGCCCTGCCCGAAGTGCCCCGCGACGCCGAGCGCATCCGCCTCGGCAGCGTCGACCTGGCCGCCCGCCGGATCGCCGCCCACCGCGGCAGCGCCGTGGTCCTCGCCGACGGCGACCCCGGCCTCTTCGGCGTCGTCCGCGCCCTGCGCGCCCGCGAACACGGCCTCGAGGTCGAGGTCGTGCCCGCCGTCTCCTCCGTGGCCGCCGCCTTCGCCCGCGCCGGGATGCCCTGGGACGACGCCCAGATCGTCGTCGCCCACCCCCGGACCCTGCGCCGCGCGGTCAACGTCTGCCGGGCCCACCACAAGGTCGCCGTCCTCACCTCGCCGGGCGCGGGCCCCGCCGAACTCGCCCTCCTGCTCGACGGCGTCCACCGCACGTTCGTCATCTGCGAGGAGCTGGGCACCGCCCGCGAGCGCGTCACCGTCCTCACCTCCGACAAGGCCGCCGACCACGCCTGGCGCGACCCCAACGTCGTCATCGTCATCGGCAGCGGCCCCGAGACCACCACGGCCGGTGCGTGGATCGCCGGCCGCCCGCCCGCCTACCCCCAGGGCGTCCGCGGCTGGGCCCTGCCCGCCGCCGCCTATCGGGACGTCGGGGCGGAGCAGCTCGACGAGCTCCGCGAGGGCGGCTCCCCGAGCCTGCGGGCCGCCCAGCTCGCCCGCCTCGGCCCCCGCACCGGCGACCTCGTCTGGGACATCGGCTGCGGCAGCGGCGCCCTGGCCGTCGAGGCGGCCCGCTTCGGAGCGGCCGTGCTCGCCGTGGACGCCGACCCGGCGGCCTGCGCCCGCACCGCCGCGGCGGCCCGCGCCTTCGCCGTACCCGTCCAGGTCGTGCGCGGCAGCGCCCCCCACGTCCTGGAGCGGCTGCCCGAACCGGACGTCGTACGCATCGGGGGCGGCGGCGTCCCCGTCGCCACCGCGGTCGCCGACCGCCGCCCCGAACGCATCGTCACCCACGCCTCCACCCGCGACGAGGCCGAGGCCCTCAACGGCGCGCTCGCCGGCAACGGCTACACGGTCCAGTGCTCGCTGCTCCAGTCCGTCGACCTGGACACCACCGCCTGGACCGAACGCGAACGGACCGTCGTCTTCCTGCTCTCCGCGCACCGTTCGGACCTCGCCCCCTGACCCGTTCGGCCCGGTACGGCAGGTAGGCTGGCGGATTGTTGTACCGCCCCCGGCCGTTCGTCGCTTCGTTCGTCAATGTCCGGAAAAGGGGACTGTTTTGGTCCCCGGCGTGGTACGGCGCAATCCGGGGGACGCGCGACGTGGCGCAGTCCACAGTGAGCCGTGGCAGAACTGCCTGCCGCGGCGGCGAACGGCCGCGAGAATAGAAGCTCCGCGGGCGTCTCGTGCCGCGCGGCGAGCCCGCTCGTTCTTGATGGCGAGCACCGGCGTGCCGTGGTTCGGCGTCCCGGGCGAAGGGCCGAAGGAGCACTGACGATGGGCGAGGGGTACGCATGACTGACACCGGCCAGGTCCCGGGCGAGGGACTGCCGGAGAACGCAGGCATGGTGGAGCAGCCGGGCGTCCCCGCCCCGGACGCGTACACCTTCCTCGACCCCTCCGAGCACGTGCCCGAGGACGACGACCTCCTGCTGATGCCGACCGCCCAGGGCGCCTGGAGCGAAGCCCAGGCCGCCCAGGCCCCGGTGGCGCAGCAGCCTCCGGCCCCCGCGCCGCAGGCCCAGCCCGCGTACCCGGCGCAGGCCCCCGCGCCCGCCGAGACCCACGGCACCCACGAGTCCGGCGGCCGCGACACCGGCTCCGTCGACCTCAACGGCGTCCGCCTGCCGGCCGGCGCGCACGCGGCCCCCGCGTCCGCCCGCCGCCCGCTGCACCGGGGGCCGGTCCCGGCCGAGGGCCCCGCGTACGGCGGTACGCAGGGCGGCGTGGTCCGCTCCCTGGCCGACCGCGGCCCCGCCGGCGCCACCCGTACCGCCCCGGCCCGCCATGTGGCCCCGCCGGCGGCCGGCCCGGAGCACGCCGAGGCGTCCGGCCTGCCCGGCCCGCAGCTCGGCGACATCCCGCCGCAGGGCGGAGCCCCGTGGGGCGCGCAGCCGCCGCAGCCCGCCGCCGAGCCGCCGCAGCCCGAACCGGAGGCGGCGGTCGAGCAGGTCGCCTTCGAGCAGGTCGCGCCCGAGCCGGTCGTCTCCGAGCAGGCCGCGCCCGAGCAGGTGGCGCCCGAGCAGGTCGCCTTCGAGCAGGCGGTGCCTGTGACGGAGCAGTCGGTCGAGCCGGTGGCTGTCCCCCAGTCCCAGCTTCAGCCCCAGCCGGAAGCGCTCCCTGAGCCGGAGGCCGAGCCGGTGGCGCCGGCCGCCTCCCAGGAGCCGGAGCCGTCCGAGGAGCCCCAGCAGACCACGCCCTCCGAGCTCGAGCCGACCCCTTGGACGGCGTCCGCAGAAACGGTCGCTCCCGAGCAGCCCGCCGTGGAGCTCCCGGCTGCCGGACCGGTCGCGCCCGAGCAGCCCGAGGCGGCGCAGCCCGAGGCCCCGGCGGAAGCGGTCGTTCCCACGCCGGTCGAGGCCCCCGCGGCGCCGACGCCGGACGGCTCCGTGGCGGTCCCGGCCGAACTCCCGGCGCCCGAGGCCCCGACCGCCGGGAACGAAGCGGCTCCGGCCGCCGCCCTCCCGGAGGAGACGCCCGTCTCCGAGCCCCTGCCCGCCGCCGAGGCCGAGGCCCCGGCACCGGTCGAGGCCCCGGCACCGGTCGAGGCCCCGGCACCGGTCGAGGCTCCCGAGGAGCCGGTGGCCGAGGAGCCGGTGGCCGACGAGCCCGTGGCCGTGGTCGAGGAGCCGGTCGCCGTCGGCGCGCCCGCCGACCAGGCCCCGCCGGTCGAGGCCGTCGTGGTCCCTGAGCCGCTGGCGCCCGAAGCCGTCGCGGTGGCGGAGCCCGTACAGCCGGAGCCCGCACAGCCCGCGCCCGAGCCCGCATCGGCGGTGGCCGAGGCCGGCGTACCGGAGCCCGAACCGGTGGCGGCCGAGGCCGTCGTACCGGAGTCCGCGGCCGCCCAGCCCGCCCCCGAGCCGGAAGCGGCGGAGCCGGTGGAGCAGCCGACGGCGGCGGAGGCCGTGGAGCCCGTGGCGGAACCGGCCCCCGCGCAGGAACCCGCGGCGGAAACGGAAGCCGAGGCCGAAGCCGCTCCGGAGCCCGCCCCCGTGGCCGCCACGGCAGAAGCCCCCGCCCCCGAGCCCGTCGGCGTTTCCGAGCCTGCCGTCGAGCCGGCCGCCGTGGCCATCGCCGAGCCCGAGACCACCGGGGACCCGGAGCCCGCCGACCTCGGGCAGCGGACGGCCGAGCAGTCGACGCCGACCGAGCACCCGGAGCCCGCTGTCGAGCAGGCGCAAGCGGCCGAAGAAGGCGGAGAAGCCGCAGAAGCCGCCGAAGAAGTGGTCGCAGCCGCCGAAGAACCGGCCCAGGCGCTCACCCCGCCCGCACCCGGCTACGACGACGCCGAGCGTGAAGCCGTCCTCCGCGTCATGCGCGAGCGCCGCGACATCCGCAACGGCTTCCGCGGCGACCCGATCCCGCACGAGGTCCTGCTCCGGGTGCTGGAGGCCGCGCACACCGCCCCGAGCGTCGGCCACTCGCAGCCGTGGGACTTCGTCGTCATCCGCTCGGCGGAGACCCGCCGCTCCATGCACGAACTGGCCCAGCGCCAGCGCGACGCCTACGCCAAGTCGCTGCCCAAGGGCCGGGCGAAGCAGTTCAAGGAACTGAAGATCGAGGCGATCGTCGAGACCCCGGTCAACATCGTCGTCACCGCCGACCCCACCCGCGGCGGCCGCCACACCCTCGGTCGCCACACCCAGCCGCAGATGGCGCCGTACTCCTCCGCGCTCGCGGTCGAGAACCTGTGGCTCGCCGCCCGCGCCGAGGGGCTCGGCGTCGGCTGGGTCAGCTTCTTCGACGAGCGCGAGATGGTCCGTGCGCTCGGCCTGCCCGAGCACCTCGAGGTCGTGGCCTACCTGTGCGTCGGTTACGTCGACGAGTTCCCCGAGGAGCCCGAGCTGATGCAGGCGGGCTGGTCCAAGCGCCGCCCGCTCTCCTGGGTCGTCCACGAGGAGACGTACGGCCGCCGCGCACTGCCCGGCGAGGAGCCGCACGACCTGCTCCAGGAGACCATCGCGGCCATCCGCCCGCTGGACGCGAAGGCGCTCGGCGAGGCGTGGGAGCGCCAGAAGCGGATGACGAAGCCCGCAGGCGCGCTGGGCATGTTGGAGATCATCTGCGCGCAGCTCTCCGGGCTCTCCCGGATGTGCCCGCCGCCGATCCCGGAGCCCGCCGCCGTCGCGATCTTCGCCGGCGACCACGGGGTGCACGCCCAGGGCGTCACCGCCTGGCCGCAGGAGGTCACCGCGCAGATGGTGGCGAACTTCCTCGGCGGCGGAGCGGTCTGCAACGCGTTCGCCGCCCAGGTCGGCGCCGAGGTGTGCGTGGTCGACGTCGGCGTCGCCGCCGAACTCCCCGCGACCCCCGGACTGCTGCCCCGCAAGGTGCGGCCCGGCACGGCGGACTTCACGACCGGCCCGGCACTGAGCCGCGAGGACGTCCTCGCCGCGATCGAGGTCGGCATCGAGACCGCCCGCGACCTGGTGGCGGCGGGCAACAAGGCTCTGCTCACCGGTGAGATGGGCATCGCGAACACCACCGCGTCCGCCGCCCTGATCTGCGTCTACACCGGAGCCGAGGCGTCCGAGGTGACCGGTCGGGGGACCGGGATCAACGACGAGATGCACGCCCGCAAGGTCGACGTCGTCCGCCGCGCCCTCGACCTGCACCGGCCGGACCCGGCCGACCCCATCGGCGTGCTCGCGGCCGTCGGCGGCCTGGAGCACGCGGCGATGGCCGGATTCCTCCTCGGCGGCGCCTCCCTGCGCACGCCGGTGATCCTGGACGGCGTGAGCGCCGGGGCGGCCGCCCTGGTCGCCCGCGCCATCGCGCCCGAGGCGCTGGCGGCGTGCATCGCCGGGCACCGCAGCGCGGAGCCCGGCCACGTCGCCGCCCTGAACAAGCTGGGCCTGCGCCCGCTGGTCGACCTCGACCTCCGCCTGGGCGAGGGCACCGGCGCGCTGCTGGCCCTCCCGATCGTGCAGAGCGCGGCGCGGGCCATGCACGAGGTGGCGACGTTCGACTCGGCAGGCGTGACGGAGAAGTGATCTCCCGCGCCCCCTCCCTCCGTGCGGAAGGAGGGGGCGCGCAGCGCCCCGGCCTGTCCCCGCTCCGGCTCACCACCGGCGCTCCCAGGGCACCCCGTATCGTGGTGCCCGCCCGTCCCCCCGCACGTCACAGCCGCTCCATCGCCGCAGCGGCCCACTACGCAGCACCCCGCCCGAGGAGCCCGCACCGCCATGGCCGAGCACGCCGATCACCCCGCGTACCCCGTCGGACTGCGCCTGCACGGCCGCCGCGTCGTCGTCGTCGGCGGCGGGCAGGTCGCGCAGCGCCGCCTCCCCGCGCTCATCGCCACCGGTGCGGTCATCACCCTGGTCTCCCCGTCCGCGACCCCCTCCGTCGAGGCGATGGCCGACGCCGGGGAGATCCGCTGGGAGCGCCGCCGCTACCGGGACGGCGACCTCGCCGACACCTGGTACGCCCTGGTCGCCTCCTCCGACACAGCCGCCAACGACGCCGCCTCCGCCGAGGCCGAGCGCACCCGCACCTGGTGCGTACGCGCCGACGACGCCGAGGCCGCCACCGCCTGGACCCCGGCCACCGGCCGCAGCGAGAACGTGACGGTCGCCGTCCTCACCACCACCTCCCAGGGGCGCGACCCCCGCCACTCCGCGGCCGTCCGGGACGCCATCGTCGAGGGCCTGCGCGACGGCACCCTGGCCGCCCCCCACCACCGCACCCGGACCCCCGGCGTCGCCCTGGTCGGCGGCGGCCCCGGCGACCCGGACCTCATCACGGTCCGCGGCCGCCGCCTCCTCGCCGAGGCAGACGTCGTCATCGCCGACCGCCTCGGCCCCCGCGACCTGCTCGACGAACTCCCCCCGCACGTCGAGGTCATCGACGCGGCGAAGATCCCCTACGGGCGGTTCATGGCGCAGGAGGCCATCAACCAGGCCCTGATCGACCACGCCAAGGCGGGCAAGGCCGTCGTCCGGCTCAAGGGCGGCGACCCGTTCGTCTTCGGCCGGGGCATGGAGGAGGCCCAGGCGCTCGCCGCCGAGGGCATCGCCTGCACGGTCGTCCCCGGCATCTCCAGCACCATCTCCGTCCCCGGCGCCGCCGGCATCCCCGTCACCCACCGCGGCGTGGCCCACGAGTTCACCGTCGTCAGCGGCCACGTCGCCCCCGAGGACCCGCGCTCCCTGGTCGACTGGGCGGCCGTCGCCCGACTGCGCGGCACTCTGGTGCTGCTGATGGCGGTCGACAAGATCGGCGCCATCGCCGCCGCCCTCGTCGCCCACGGCAAGGACCCGGCCACCCCGGTCGCCGTCGTCCAGGAGGGCACCACCGCCGCCCAGCGCCGGGTCGACGCGACCCTCGCGACCGTCGGCGAGCGGGTGGTGGCCGAGGACGTGCGCCCGCCCGCCGTCATCGTCGTGGGAGACGTCGTCGCCATAGGCCCCCACACGACGAGGCCCGCACCGACCGCGGGATGACCCGCGGCGGCACACCGCCCTCCCAGGCGTCGACACCCCGGACCGGACAAGGCAGTCACCCATGGCAGAGATCATCACCGTCGACGACCCCGACGACCCGCGCCTGAGCGACTACGTCGCACTGACCGACGTCGAACTGCGGCGACGGCGCGAACCCGCCGAAGGACTCTTCATCGCCGAGGGCGAGAAGGTGATCCGCCGCGCCCGGCAGGCCGGTTACGCTATGCGGTCCATGCTGCTCTCCGCCAAGTGGGTCGACGCCATGCGCGACGTCATCGACGAGGACCCGGCCCCGGTGTACGTCGTCGCGCCCGACCTGGCCGAACGCGTCACCGGCTACCACGTCCATCGCGGAGCGCTCGCCTCCATGCGCCGCGAGCCGCTGCCGGCCCCCGGCGAACTCCTCGCCACCGCACGCCGGGTGGTCGTCATGGAGTCCGTCAACGACCACACCAACATCGGCGCGGTGTCGCCTTTGGGTCTACGAGAGCCTGCTGGTGTTCGCCGTGTCGCGATCTTCGAGGATATCGTCGATCACGCCAACCTGGGCGCGGCTTTCCGTAACGCGGCGGCCCTGGGGGTGGACGCCGTCCTCCTCACTCCGCGCTGTGCGGACCCCCTTTACCGGCGGGCCGTGAAGGTGTCGATGGGGGCCGTCTTCTCCGTTCCGTACGCCAGGTTGGAGTCCTGGCCGGGCGACGCCGACATCCTGCGTGAGCACGGGTTCGTTCTCGCGGCGCTCTGTCTCTCGGAGAGGTCCGTCACGCTCGACGAACTCGCCGGCCGCCGGCACGCGAAGCTGGCCCTGATGCTGGGTACAGAGGGCGAGGGGCTGTCAGCCGGAGCCCTACGGGTTGCCGACGAGCATGTGCGCATCCCGATGGATGCCGGCGTCGACTCCCTAAACGTGGCCGCCGCCTCCGCCGTCGCGTTCTATGCGACCCGGCCCAGGCTCGTCTGACCGGAGAGCGAGGCGACCGTTAGAGTGCTCTTGTGGTGAACGGGTGGGTTGGGCGGCGCGCTTCCAAGGGGTCAATACAGCAAGACAGCGAGGGGCGCCCCGGCGGGCGGGGAGCACGGGACGTGCGTGTGCGGTTGTGACATCGCCGCTTCAGCGAGGCGTCAGTCCCTGGTCGTGATGGTGATTTGCACTGACACTGCTTCCCGTGGGCGCACCGACTGCCTGAATTCTGGACATATCGCCTGATGGTGCAAGGTTTGCGCAAACAGGGCAAGTTTTCCTGATCGCCGAGGCGAACGTGAAGTCCCGTACCAGCGGCTGAAGTTGTTACGCTGCTTGTCCCGCATTCCGACGGGGGATGAACACGGCCAGCCGACTCTGATCTGTAATTGCTCCCAGGGCGTGGGACGACGGAGTCGAATCGGTCGCGAGCGAGTATGAGGGGGAGTGACCCATGGGCGCCGAAGATGCCGCGCCGTGTCGTCACGCGGGAGTGCCGCCCGAAGATGTCATCGACCGCATTGCAGCGCTGATCAAAGGGCTGGGAGAGGAGGAAGGGCTTCTGATGCGCCGGGGCCTCTCTGCGGACGAGTTTCGCGAAGGCCTCCCGATGGCCATCCAGAGGGTGCGCGGAAGTATGAGTGCCGGCAACGCCAAGCGCCGTGAGTTCATGCTGGGTGTGCTCGACCATTTGAAGGCGACTGGACTGGTTGCTGCGGTGGGAGAACCGAAATACGGGGACGACACCGTCTACCGGCTCACCGTACCCGGCATGTCCAAAGATGTTGCCATCATCCAAAAGGGATGCCCGGACGGCGCCCACAGTAGTAAGAATTGGATCGCCCCCGACTGGGCCGGCGAGACCTATCTGTGGTGGCTGTGCGACGGAATGGCCGCTCAACCGGGGGAGCACGTCCACAAGGGCGTCAATCGGCTCTTCAAGCGGTTCCGGGACGGGAACCCGGACCAGTTGGCCGGAGTGATCTTCCACAATGATCTCTGCGGCGGGCCTCGGCGTCGATGTCCCAAGATGGATCGCGCCGTCAAGATCAACGGGCGGGAGGTGCCGCCGCCGTGCATCTACCTGATGCCGCAGAAAGACGCCTCGAAGCAGGAGTGGAACTGGAACGGGGAGCAGCGAAGGGATTTTCCCGCCGTGCTGCTCCAGTCCTTCGGGATCCCGGCGGACCAGGCAGCTCTATACACGGGCAGTATCGGTTACCGCCTTTCCGGCAGCAAGTACAAGGCCAATGTCGTCTCCCGGTACGGCTTGGGCCGTACCACCTCGCACAGGAGCTGAACCCCGATGCGCGTTCCCTCTCTCGACCCGGATCGGTCTGCCTTCATCGAGGCCCGTTTGGGCTCCGCTCCGCTGAAGACCATGCCGGTGCCCGCTTGGCCGCGCCCTGAGAAGGAGTTGCCGGTCGTCCAGCTCGAAGTCACCTGGTTGCGCTTCTCGGTCATCAACCACCGCACGAGAGCCGAGCAGCTGCAGAAGATGCGCGAGGCCGACCGCAGCGACCTGTTCAGCCGAGACCCGCTGGGCGAGGAGGCGCAAGAGGCGCAGTGCAAGATCCTGCAGGGGCAGGAGGGGTTCCAGGACCTCAAGAGCGACCTGAGGAACCGCGGCCAGCAGGAGCCCGCGATCGTCACGGCAGACGGCATCCTGATCAACGGCAACCGCCGCTCAGCGGCCATGCGTTCTTTGTACGTCGCGGATGACGTGCGGGATGCCCGCTATGTGAAGTGCCTGGTCCTTCCCAAGGACGCTACCTCTGAGGAACTGGTCGACCTTGAGACGGAGTTGCAGGTTGCCAAGGACTTCAAGCAGGTCTACACCTGGATCAACGAAGCTCTACTGATCGAGGAGCTTTACGGTCGGGAGAACAAGCAGATCAGCAAGGTTGCTGAACGCGTCCATCGCGAGCAGGCCGAGGTGCGCTCGTTCCTGGAGAAGATCCAGTACGTCCACCAGATCGTGGCCTTGTCGAGCGGGGCTCGCGCGTACGTGGATTTCGTCGACAACGAGTCGGCGTTCGCCGAGCTCGCCAAACACATCAAGAACAAGGCGGAGGCAGAGGCGAAGGCTGTCAAGGACGTCTACTTCCTGGGCACCCTCGTCGGCGTCGAGTACCGCAACCTGCGGCACTTGCGCAGGGCGGACGCTGCCCGGATCGTCCTCAGCGAGATCAAGGACGACGCTTCGCTGCACCCCGTGCTCGAGAAGGCGGTTTCGGCAGCGAACGCCGAAGTCGAGGAGGATCCATTCGGAGAGCTCTTCGGAGGCGAGTCGGAGGAGCAGGAGCCGCTACAGGATCTGCTGCAGCTAGTGGCTTCCACTAAGCCGGAAGAAGTGATCGAGCTCGACGACGGGCGCGAGGCGGTCATGAGGGACGTCTTCAGCAGCCTACGAGGATCGATCACCGCCGCTGCGAAGGAAGCAGCCGAAGACACTCACGACAGCGAGGAGCTTGAAGCACCCCTCAAGCGTGCCGATCGGGCGGCCGCCGAGCTCCGGCGCATGATCGAGGCGTTGCCGAAGGCCCGTCGCTACTCCAAGTGGGAGGAAGAGGCGTTCGGGGCGAGACTCGAGGAGATCGAAGGCCTACTGCAGAAGGCCAAAGGCCTGTCGTGATTCACGTTGAACTGTACCGGGCGCCGAGACCTCGCATCGTCCTGGAGAAGAAGGACGGTGCGAACCTCGGGGCCTGGGCGGAGATGGAAGGACTGCTCTCCCGCGGCATCACCGGCGGGGGGAGCGACCGCATCGAGGTGCGTGTTGAGGTGTTCCTAGCGGAAACCATCGCCGTCGGACGGGCCTGCAAGCTCTACAAGCAGCGCCTGGAACTAGGGCCTGCATTGCAGGCACAGCTTGAAACACTCATGGAGGACCAGAGGCAGCGTCAGGCAGCCCTGGATGCTCCAACCTTTTCCGAGTCGTTGCCGGACCTCGAGCAGCAACTGCGCGGCGCGGGGTTCACTCGAGTCCTGAAACCGTTCCAGTTGGACAACCTCGCCCGGATCGTGCGCCTGCCTCATGCCGCAGATTTCTCCGTGCCCGGAGCGGGGAAGACGACCGTGGCGCTGGCCAACCATGCGGTGCAGAGGGCGCAGGGGCGGGTGGCGCAAATGCTCGTCATCGCCCCGCTCGCAGCTTTTGCAGCTTGGAAGGAGGAATCGCGAGCCTGCTTCGAGTCGCCGCCGAGGCTTGCTGTCCACCGGGGTGCAGATTCGCTGATCCCGCATAACACCGAAATTCTCCTGACGAATTACAATCGGGTTGCCAACGATTACGAGCGCATCCGTGATTTCGTGGCACGTCGCCCCACTCACGTCGTTCTGGACGAGGCCCACCGGATCAAACGGGGGACCGGCGGCGTGTACGGCCGTGCAGTCCTCGACCTCGCCTACGCTGCCCGCCGGCGCGACGTTCTCACTGGGACGCCCGCGCCTCAGGGCGCGTACGACCTCGTCGCGCCGATCCGCTTTCTTTACCCAGGGCAGGACCGGAAGATCCTGCCGGCTAGCGCGTATAACGAGCGTAAGGGTCGAGACGAGGATGTAGTGCAGGAAACGGGTGAGGCCATCACCAAGTACTTCGTGCGGACGCCGAAGGCCCGACTTCAGTTGCCTGCCACGAAAATCCTTGCTGAGCCGCAGGAGATGAGGCCCATTCAGAAGGCGATCTACGAGGCGCTCCTCGGTCATTACCGCGGTGCATTCGATCTAGACGTCAAGGACCGTCGCCACTTCGACCGGCTCGGTCGAATTGTGATGTACATGCTGGAGGCCGCGACCAATCCGGGGCTGCTAGTGGCCGGCTCCGATGCAGACGATGAACAGGGCTTTTCTCACCCGCCGCTGAGGTTGAAGGGCAACGAATCCCTCAAGCGCCTACTTGAGCAGTATCAGGCGCACGAAGTGCCTTGGAAATACGATCGAGTCAAGGAGATCGTCGCTGAAGAGGCGGGTGCTGGGCGAAAGGTGCTCATCTGGTCCACCTTCGTTCGCAATCTAAAGCTCCTGGGAACTTATCTCGAGGATTACGAGCCCGCCATAGTCCACGGAGGCGTGCACGCAGCCGACGGAGCGCCCGCAGGAGCGGTGACTCGGGAGGACGAGTTCGACCGCTTCCGCAACGACCCGAACTGTAACGTCCTCCTCGCCAACCCGGCCGCCTGCGGCGAAGGCGTCAGCCTCCACCGCTGGTGCCACCATGCTGTCTACCTGGACCGCACCTTCAACGCCGGCCACTATCTGCAGAGCCAGGACCGTATCCATAGGATCGGTCTCGCCCAAGGCACCCTCACGCGCTTCACGCTCCTCCTGAGCGAGGGCACCATCGACCAGACAGTCGACGGAAGGCTGCGGGAGAAGATCAAGACGATGGCTCGTCTGATGAACGACCCCGGCCTGGTCAAGGTCTCCCTGCCCGAGCCGGACGAACACCTGGGCGGCGCGGCCGTGGCGAACGACGATATGCAGGCCGTCGTCGGGCATCTCGCCCGTACGCGATGAGAGACGACGCGGTGGACTTGTTGCCCCGCCACGGCGTTGCTTATGCGACGTGCTTGCTCGCCTACACCGCCGAGCTGTCACGCCGGGAAGATGTCGACTCCTGGGTGCAGGCGGCCCTATGCCATGGCACTTACCTGGCCGCGGCAACCGACCTCCACGCACGTGCACGTACGCTCGTCGAAGCAGGGCTTGCCACGGTGGACAGGGAGAACGGCGTAGGCCTTGCAGGTCCCCTATCGGCCACAGTGACGGCGAGCAGCCTCCGTCGTGCCATGCGGCACGTGGCGGTTGTCCTCCTGTCCGCACGCCCCCCAGACTGGTTGGGCGTTGCCGTCGATGCGCGCCGCGTTGAGCGTACCTATATCCCTCACCAGGATCTCCAGGCTCTGGATTGGCTGGAGGACGACCTTGACGATGTCCTCATGGAGGCTCGTGCTCTGCTCGGGAACAATGAACGCTTCGGTCTCGCCAAGGCCATCGGAGACGTCGCGGAGGAGATCGTCGTCTCCGCACTGCAAGTCGGAGGCAAGGAACCCGTACACGTCGCTCTGATCAGCGACGCCTACGGATACGACGTGGAAGTGCCAGGCGAGCACCTTCTTGAGGTCAAGGCGGCCGCACCGCGTACCGCCGACGGCTTCTACCTCTCTCGGCATGAGTTTGACGTCAGCGTCCGTAAAAACAAATCGTGGCGAGTCATTCAAGTGATTTTCAAGACGACGGCGTTCATCACCGACCGAATAACGGTCGCAGACGTAAAGAAAATTCGAGAATTGCCGGCCGTCGCCTTGGAGAGGCTCGTGCCCGTTGATACCCAGACGTTTCGGTGGGAGGAAGCGGCGTTCATCACGCCGCCTGCCGATGCTTGGCAGCCCAGTGCTCTGCGCCCCGACCCGGATTTTTCCTGTCCGGGATTTTCCCAGCGGGTAACACTCTGAATCCTTCCTGCGGACAGCGAGCCGGAGTAAGGCGTGTTCGACTGTGTTGGTTCTGAGCCGCTCCGATGAGCGGTTCGAGGCCGTCCGGGTCAACCGCACGACGGCGTCCACACAGGCTGCGTCACCGTTCCGGAGAGTGCGGTGCAAGCGGCTGGGCGGAATGCAGCCGTCCGCTCTCATCAGGCAGGCGGGCTCATGGACCGCACCGCAGCCCTCGGGAGAGGATGCCCACCCTGCGTCGCACGGCTGACAGAGTCTTCCCCGTCAGAAGGTGGCGGCCTTCCTCAAGCGTCGACTCGCTGAACGTGGGCGCGGCGGCCGCCGTCGCCTTCTACGCGGTGGCTACCGGCCGTCCGGAGAGCTGACGCCGGGCGCGCTCTGCGCCTGCGGCGCGCGCGGCGGCGGCTCGGAACCGCCGAGACCGCGCGCCGGGCCCTGGCAGCCCTGCGCCGCCGCGATGCCGAGCGCCACCAGCAGGGTCACCACCACGAACACCACCAACCGCTGACGCAGCAACCGGGGGTTGGCCGGCCGCCGCCCCGCCGAGGTGTTCCGGGCTCCGGGGCGGGTCCCCGGCCTGCCGTTCGTCCCGGCCCCCGGACCCGGCCGCTTCCCGGAACGCGTCGTGCCGCGCGGAGCCTGCGGACGAGAACCGCCGGTGCGCGGGCCCTGCGCGCGCGAGGGCGCCGGACGCCGGCCCTGCTGCGGCCGGGAGGCCGAAGGCCCCTCCGTACGGCGGGTGCGCTGATCGGCGTACGGGTCGGCCATGCGGCCGGTCGGGCGGTCCACGTTGCGGGCCGAGCGCTGCCGGGGCGACCGGCCCTCGTGCAGGCCCTGCGCCTCGCGCGCCGCGATCTCCTTGAGCCGCATGGACAGTTGGAGCGTGCTGGGCCGCTCCTCGGGATCCTTCGCCAGACACGCGCGCACCAGCGGGGCCAGCGCGTCGTGCACCTCGTGGAGCTGCGGCTCCTCGTGCACCACGCGGTACAGCATCACCTCGGAACTGCCCTGCCCGAACGGGGAGTCGGCCGTCGCCGCGTACGCCAGGGTCGCCCCGAGCGAGAAGACGTCCGTCGCGGGCGTCACCGCCGCGCCCCGCACCTGTTCGGGCGCCAGGAAGCCGGGCGAACCCACCGCCGTGCCGACGTGGGTGAGCGTGCTCGCCCCGGTCGCCCAGGCGATGCCGAAGTCGATGATGCGCGGGCCCTTGGGGGAGAGCAGGATGTTCGACGGCTTCAGGTCGCGGTGGACCACCCCCGCCTCGTGCACCGCCACCAGGCCTTCGGAGAGCGCCGCCCCGATCGAGGCCACCTCGGCGGCCGACAGCGGGCCCTCCTCGGCGACCTTGTCGTGCAGCGAGGGGCCGGGAACGTACTGCGTCGCGAACCAGGGGCGCTCCGCCTCCAGATCGGCGGCGACCAGCCGGGCCGTGCAGCCGCCGCGAATCCGCCGGGCCGCCGACACCTCCCGCGCGAAACGCGAACGGAACTCCTGGTCCTCCGCCAGATCGGGACGGATCACCTTGAGCGCCACCCGCTGGCCGCGCCGGTCCGACCCCAGATAGACGACGCCCATGCCGCCCGCGCCGAGCCGCCGGTGCAGCCGGAACGAGCCGACGAGACGCGGGTCCTCGCGTCGGAGCCGCATCATCGCCATCGTCTGCCCATCCCCGCTGCCTGGTCCGCCTGACGAGGCACAGCTTACGTACCCCGCGCCCGGCGCGCTCAGAGGCCGCGCCTTCGCCGGGGATTCGATTCGCCGGCCCCGGCGGCCGAGGTGAAGGGCGGTCAGGGCGCGGCGTATCCGGCCCCGGTGAGCGGGCGCCGTCCTCAAGACGCCGTCCCGGCACAGCGATTGGGCCGGCCGGGGTGCGCCGGGAGATGCACGCCGAGGCGGCCGCCACGACCGCCCCCGCATACCGGGAGGTGGTGTCCGCAGCACCCCTCGGGACGGTGACGACCGTCAGCCGGACGTGAGTGACGTCACCCGGCGAGCGGTCGTCGGGACGGATCGGGGCGCGCCTCCGGGTACGCCCCTCCGGCCGCCGGGGAGGGCGCGCGGTGGGGGCGGCCCCTCCGGGACGACCCTGGTTCCGAGCGCTCCTTCTCCACCCAGGGGAGTACGCCGGCCCCGGCCGGCTCATCCTCCGGGAGGCCCGCCATTCGGTACGCGGGCATGACGACCCCCTCCGGCCGACTGCCTAATGTGGAGGTCAAGCGGCGGGCGCGCACTCGTCCCCCGAGGTCACACGCCCGCCGCCCCCCATCAGGCCAGGAGAGGACCCCATGTCGGACACGGCGCCGAGAACGTTGGCCGGTATGCGAGGACGTACGGCGCACGCCCCGTCCGGCGCCCGGCACCCGTTGGTGGCCACGGCGATGGTTCTTCCCCTGGCGGCCCTGCTCGTGGTCGTCTTCGGCGGCTGGGAAGCGGTGGCCACCCATGCGTCGTCCGTGGCGGTGGTGCTGGGGCGCTGAACGGCGCCTCGGGGTCCGGAAGAGCGGTCCGGACCCGCACCACCGGCCAACAGCCCCGTGGGGACGGGGGTGCGGCGGACGGCAGCGTTTGTCCGGTCAGCTGGGGAGCTGACCGGGCATCGCGCTGTCCGGGGCCGTACGCGTAGTACGGGGCGGTGCGCCGACGCGTACGGGTGGGGCGCGCCCACCGGGGAGGCGGCCTGCCCGCGCCCAGGTCCGGCGGAGGGCGTGCCCGCCGCTCGCACCGGCCGCCGCGTTACGCTCACGGCGGGACCGGTGCCACGGCCGGGCCGACCGCCGCCGGGGGAGCCGTTGACCACCACCGAGACCTCAGCCGTCCGCGACCTGAGCGCCCTCGCGCACCGCCTCGCCCACCCCGCCCGCGCCCGCTGCGACTGCCCACCGCCCCAGGTCCTCGCGGACCGGCCGGACGGCACCGTGCTCCGCAGCGGGACGACGGTGCTCAAGGCCCACGCCGCCGACACCGACCGGGCCGCCCTGGCCGCCCGGACCTCCCTGGCCGCCGACCCCCGGCTCTCCGGCGTCCTCCTGCCGCCGCTCCCCGCCCCGCGACCGCCCTCCTCTTCGCTCTTCGTCGCACCGGAGGCGGTGGGGGACGGGGAGCGGCCCGTCACGCTCTGGCCGCTCGGGGCGCCCGTCGACCCGGACGACCCCGACGCGGCCCCCTGGGCGGAGGCCGCCGTGCTCCTCGCCCGCCTGCACCGGACACCGCCCCCCGTCCCGCTGCCGCCGATGCGCGGCCCCCTCAAGGCGGCGCGGGCCGTCGCCCGGATGCGCGCGGCGCTTCCCGCCGGCGGTACGGCGCTCCGCCCCGTCCTGGCCGCCTGGCACGCCCTGCCCGCCTGGGCCAGAGGGGAGGGGCCGCCGCCGGCGGCGCGGGCCGGCCGCCTGTGCCACGGGGACCTGCACCTGGGCCAGCTCGTCCGCCACCCCGCGCCGGACGGCCCCTGGTTGCTCATCGACGTCGACGACCTGGGGTGCGGCGACCCGGCGTGGGACCTCGCCCGGCCCGCCGCCTGGTACGCGGCCGGGCTGCTGCCGCCCGAGGACTGGCTCGCCTTCCTGGACGCCTACCGCCGCGCCCGCGGCCCCGCGGTGCCCGCCGAAGGGGACCCCTGGCCCGGACTGGACGTGCCCGCCCGCGCGTTGACGGTGCAGACCGCCGCCCTCGCCCTCGTCAGGTGCGCGCGCGAGGAACGGGAACCGGACGTCTCCGAACGGCTGATGCTGGAATCCTGTGCCCGAATCGCGACGCTCCCGCCCCCGTTGGCGGGGAGCGGCGCGTCGTAGGCTGAACGGACCGCCGCCGGGCGGAGCTTCCGGCGGCGGCACGACGAGGGCGAGGAGCCGAGCCGATGATGCAGTGCCCCAAGTGTCACGCGCAGATGCACACGTACAACCGCAATGGCGTCCAGATCGAGCAGTGCAGCGGCTGCCGGGGGATATTCCTCGACTACGGCGAGCTGGAGTCGCTGACCCGTCTGGAGTCGCAGTGGTCCCAGCCGGCCCCGCCCCCGCCGGCGGCCCCGCAGGCCTACCCGGCCGCCCCCGCCGCCCACGCCCCCGCCTGGGGCGCCCCGCAGCCGGGCGGGCACTACGGCCACCACCGCCAGAAGGGCTTCGGTCGGATGCTCTTCTCGTCCTGACCCCCGCCGCGCGGGCCCCGGCAGCCGAGGCGCCGGAGCCCGCGCGGGGGAGCGGGCCGTACGACGAGAGAACCCCCGGTCGTCGAGACGACCGGGGGTTCTGACTGGTGCGCGATACTGGGATTGAACCAGTGACCTCTTCCGTGTCAGGGAAGCGCTCTCCCGCTGAGCTAATCGCGCAGGGTGACCGTGCGTGTACTGCGTGCGCGATACTGGGATTGAACCAGTGACCTCTTCCGTGTCAGGGAAGCGCTCTCCCGCTGAGCTAATCGCGCGGGGTGATCCTTGCGGACCCGTGGACGATACTGGGATTGAACCAGTGACCTCTTCCGTGTCAGGGAAGCGCTCTCCCGCTGAGCTAATCGTCCTTGGAGGTGGAGACGGGATTTGAACCCGTGTAGACGGCTTTGCAGGCCGTTGCCTCGCCTCTCGGCCACTCCACCAGGGGCGGGGGCTCGGGAAGACCCCCCACCTTGTACGAGCGGACGACCAGGTTCGAACTGGCGACCTCAACCTTGGCAAGGTTGCGCTCTACCAACTGAGCTACGTCCGCTTGTCCCTTCCGGTCCGCTTGCGCGTCCCGGCGACGTGTTGAACTCTAGCGGATTCCTGGGCCAGCACAAAAACGCGTTTGCGCAGCGTGCTGCGGTCCCCTCGGCCCGGCGCGGGTCGCCGCGCGCCGTCCTACACTCGCCGACGTGTCCCATCTCGCCCCCCTCGCCCGTTTCGGCGACCTCGTCGCCTCCGGTCTGCAGGACGTCACCCACGACCCGGCGGCCCTCGACTCGTCCGGTTTCTGGGCCGTATGCGCCGATTTCGAAGGCCGCTTCGTCGGCGCCCGCTTCTCCACCGTCCGCAGGCGACCGGTCCCCCCTCCCGTGCCCGGAGCCTGGCGCGGGCCCGCCGCCGGGGACTGGACCTCCTCGCTGGACCGTGACGCCTACACGGCGGGCGTACGGCGCATCCGTGAACACATCGCGGCGGGCGAGGTCTACCAGGCCAACCTCTGCCGCGTGCTCTCCGCGCCGCTGCCGGGCGGCGGGGCCGGGGCCGACGTCGACGCCCTGACCGCCCTGCTGGCGCGCGGCAACCCCGCGCCGTACGCGGGAACGATCCGGCTCCCCGCCCACGGCGTCGAGGTCGCCACCGCCTCCCCCGAGCTGTTCCTGCGGCGCGAGGGGCGGGTCGTCGAGTCCGGGCCGATCAAGGGCACCGGGCGGACCGAGGCGGACCTGCTGGATAAGGACCACGCGGAGAACGTCATGATCGTGGACCTGGTCCGCAACGACCTGGGCCGCGTCTGCGCCACCGGCAGCGTGAGCGTGCCCGACCTGTGCGCGGTGGAGAAGCACCCCGGCCTCGTCCACCTCGTCTCCTCCGTGCGGGGCACGCTGGCCGAGGGCGCCGGCTGGCCGGAGCTGCTGGCGGCGGCGTTCCCGCCCGGCTCGGTCACCGGGGCCCCGAAGTCCAGCGCCCTGCGGATCATCGAGGAGCTGGAGCGGGGCCCGCGCGGGCCCTACTGCGGCGCGGTCGGCTGGGTCGACGCCGACCGGGGCGCCGCGTCGCTCGCCGTCGGCATACGGACGTTCTGGATCGACCGGACGGGGGCCGTGCCGCTGCTGCGGTTCGGCACCGGCGCGGGGATCACCTGGGGCTCCGACCCGGAACGGGAGTGGGACGAGACCGAACTGAAGGCGTCCCGGCTGCTCGCTGTAGCCTCCGGTGCGTTCGAGTCGACGGGAAGGACCGCGCTATGAGGATCTGGGTCAACGGCGGGCTGCGGGACGCCGACGACGCCCGGCTGTCGGTGCTCGACCACGGGCTGACCGTGGGCGACGGCGTCTTCGAGACGGTCCGCACCAGCCAGGGCCGGCCGTTCGCCCTGACCCGCCACCTGGACCGCCTCACCCGGTCCGCACGCGGCCTCGGGCTGCCCGACCCCGACCTCGACGAGGTCCGCCGGGCCGTCGCCGCCGTCGTCGCGGCCAACCCCGTACCGCTGGGGCGGCTGCGGATCACCTGCACCGGCGGGCTCTCCCCGCTCGGCTCGGACCGGGGGACCGCCGGCCCCAGCCTCGTCGTCGCCCTCGACGGGGTCCAGCGCCGCCCGGACGCCACCGCGGTGATCACCGTCCCCTGGACCCGCAACGAACGCGGCGCGCTGGTCGGCCTGAAGACCACCTCGTACGCCGAGAACGTCGTCGCCCTCGCCCGTGCCCGCGAGCGGGGCGCGTCCGAGGCGCTGTTCCCGAACACCGCCGGCCGCCTCTGCGAGGGCACCGGCTCCAACGTGTTCGTCGTCCTGGACGGCCGCGTCCACACCCCGCCGGTCGCCTCCGGATGCCTCGCCGGGATCACCCGCGCCCTGGCGCTCGAGTGGACCGGGGCGGAGGAGAGCGACCTGCCGATGGAGGTGCTCGCCGAGGCCGACGAGGTCTTTCTGACCTCGACGCTCCGCGACGTCCAGGCGGTGCGGCGGATCGACGACCGGGAGCTGGCCGCGGAGCCCGGCCCGGTGACGGCCAAGGCCATGCGGATCTTCGACGAGCGGGCCGGGAGCGACCTGGACCCGTGACGGGCCCCGCTCGCGCACCGCGCCTCCGGCCGCAACGCGCGTGACCGGGCCCGGCGTTGGGGGTATATCTGGGTGATGACCACGACACTCCGGCCGTCCGGGCCGCTTCAGCAAGGCGCCGGGGGCGCGCGGGCGCGCCGCTACGAGGTGTGCGACAACGGGCGGCCCGTCGGCGCGGTCGAGATCGGCACCGACGACGCGTTCGGCCCCGGCGCGGGGGTGCTGCGCTCCCTGGCCATCGACGAGCGGCACCGAGGGCGCGGCCGGGGCGCCATCGGCGCGCTCGCCGCCGAGGAGGTGCTGCGGGGGTGGGGGTGCACCCAGGTGCGGGCGGAGATCCCCGCCGGCGACGGCCCGGCCCGGCGGCTGGCGGCCGCGCTCGGCTACACCGAGCGCAGCCGCAACATGGTCAAGCGGATCGGCCCGGACACCGCCCCGCTGCCCGCGGGCCTGGCCGCGCGCGCGATGAGCGAGGAGGAGTTCACCCGGTGGCGGCGCGGCGCGGAGCGGTCGTACGCGCAGAGCTGGATCGACCGCGGGGTGCCGCCCGAGCAGGCCCGGCTCAAGTCCGAGGCCGACCACGCCGCCCTCCTCCCGGACGGCCTGGCGACCGAGGGGACGTGCTTCCGGATCCTGGAGCACGAGGGCCTGGCCGTCGGCCGGGTGTGGACCGCGCTGCGGGAGCTGCCGCCGGGCGGAGGGGCCGGTTACGTCTACGACGTCGAGGTGCGCGCCGAGCACCGGGGCCGGGGCCACGGCCGGACGCTGATGCTCCTGGCCGAGGAGGTCGCCCGCGCCTGGGGCGTGGACCGGCTCGGCCTGCACGTCTTCGCCGCCAACACGCCCGCCCTGCGGCTGTACGAGTCCCTGGGCTACGTCACGACGGGGCACCACCTGGCGAAGGCGCTGTAGCGGGCCCCGCCGGGGCCGTCAGTCCCGCGCGGCCAGGGCCCGGTCGAGGAGTTGCTCGATCCGCTCGCGCAGCCCGTCCTGGCTCGTGCCGCCGTCCAGCCGCTCGTCACCGACCACGTACGTCGGGGTGCCGCTCACTCCGAGCGCCTTGCCCTCCGCCTGGTCGGCGTCGACGATCAGCAGATGCCGTCCGTCGATCAGGGCGGTGTCGAACTCCTCGGCGTCCAGGCCCAGTTCCCGCGCCACGTCGAGCAGCAGAGGCTCCCCGACCCGGCCGAGGTCGGCGGTCCTGGCCAGCAGCGCCTCGGCGTACGGCCAGTCCACGCCCTGGGCCGCGGCCTCCTCGGCGGCCTGGGCGGCGGCGTAGGCGTGCTGGTGCTTGTCCAGCGGGAAGTGCCGCAGCCGGATCTCGACGCGGTCGCCGTACCGGGCGCGCAGGGCGCGGACGTCGTCGAGGGCCCGATGGCAGTCGGGGCATTGCAGATCGCACCACAGGTCGAGGACGACCGGCGCCGCGGGGGTGGAATCGCTCATGGGGCCAGTCTTCCAGGCCGCGCGGGAGCGGCCCAATCGGGACCTGGGGAGGAGACGCGCCCTGAGATCTCCCTGACGTGGGCTCCCGCCATGGCTCCGGGGGCGGTCGCCGGTGCAGGATGGAAGGGACCTGTCCCCCCCGCTCCTGGAGGCTCCGATGCTCGCCGAGACCATCTGCTCCGCGGTGTCGGCCGCCGGGCTGGGCATCGCCGCGGTGACCGCGTACCGCAGGCGGTTCCTGACCGCCGCGCGGATCGCCGCCTACTCCCTCGTCCCGGTCGGGCTCGTGCTGACCGGGGTCGTCGAGTGGGCCGCGGGGATCGCCTTCAGGCCGAGCGTCTGGATCGGCTTCGGCGTGCTCGGCCTCGCCTGGCTGCTTTTCGTGACCACGCGCGCCGTCGAGCGCCGCTCCACCGCCACCCGCGCCGAGCGCCGGGCCGCGCGGGCCGCCGGGCGGCGGGAGGCGGTCGCCCCGGCCGCCTCGGCGCCCTCGCTCGGCGCCGCGAGCCCGTCCGGTCGCGCCGCGGCCGAGCCGGGGGCGGGGGCGGGGAGGAAGCCGGCGGCCGGCGACGACTTCAGCGACATCGAGGCCATCCTCAAGAAGCACGGCATCTGACCGCCCCGTCGGACCGGGTCCGCACGGCCGTCGACCCCCGCGCCATGCGAACATCCGGACCCGCTTCGCACGCGGGGGCGACGGTCCATGGCCACGGGACGGTGAAGTCCGGGGCGATCCTTGACGAAGATCGCCAAGCCGGTCGCGAGTGGGCCATGATCGCCCCGAGATGGTGGACACTTCACGGGGCGACGCCCCCGCACCCCCGGCCGAAGAGCCTCGCGGCTGCCTCTTCGCGCTGTCCCAGCCGCCCTTGATGATCTTCCTGACGGTGATCGGGAGCCTGCTGCTCATGGCCGCCCTGCACGATCTCTTCCTGCTGTGAGCGCGTACGGCCGTCCCGGCGGGCTCTCAGCCCCCGGCCTCCTTGCGCCGCGCCCGGTACGCCGCGACGTGGAGTCGGTTGCCGCAGGTGCGGCTGGAGCAGTAGCGGCGGGAGCGGTTGCGCGAGAGGTCGACGAAGGCGTGTCCGCAGTCCGGCGCCTCGCAGCGGCGCAGCCGCTCCTGCTCGCCCGCGACGATGATGAAGGCGAGCGCCATCCCGCAGTCGGCCGCGAGGTGGTCGGCGAGCGAGGCGTCCGGGGCGAAGTAGTGCACGTGCCAGTCGTAGCCGTCGTGATCGGTGAGCTGGGGCGTGGTCCCGGCCGCCGCGACGAGCCGGTTGACCAGGTCGGCCGCGGTGCGGGCGTCGGGGGCGGCGAAGACTTCGGCGAAGCGGCTCCGTACGGCCCGCACGGCGTGCAGGTCCTTCGCGCGGAGCTCGCCCACGCCGCTGATGTGGCGCCGCTGGGCGAAGGCGTGGAGGGCCGCGACGTCGGGGAGCCCCTCCGCGGGTCCGTCCGCACCGCTCTCCGGCGGCTCCGGTGCGGTGTTCACCAGATCGACCACCGTGTCGAGGGCGATCCGGGTGTCGTGAGGGATCAGCACGCTTCGCTCCCAGGCCTTCGGCGGGCGGGCGCCCGCAGATGGCGGCTGACTCTACTGGCCCGCGCGGGCGGCGCGCGGGAGCGGTGCCGGGGACGGGGGAGGAGCGGCCGCCTCCGGGCCCCGCGGCGCGGCCGCACGCACCGGCGCCGTCACCGCGGTGGATTCCGCGGTGACGGCGCCGGTGTCCGCCGTATGTGGTTGTCCGCGCGACGCCGTCTCCCCGAGTCGGACGGCGTCGAGCAGCTCTCGGCCTGGCTCAGCTCTCGGCCAGGATGTGGGAGAGCTCCGTGTCGAGATCGAAGTGCCGATGCTCGGTGCCGGGCGGAACCGCGGCGTCGGTCCTTTTCAGGAACGACTCCAGGGCTCGTGCCGGGGCTTCGAGCAGCGCTTCTCCCTCCGGGGAGCTCAGTGCGATGCAGACGACGCCTTGACCGTGGCTACGGGATGGCCAGACGCGGACGTCTCCGGTGCCGGTGGGCCGGTGCAGCCCCTCGGCGAGGAGGTCGCGGGCGAATACCCATTCGACCGTCTCCTCCGCTCCGGTGTGGAAGGTGGCGTGCACGGCATAGGGATCGGCCGTGTCATACCGCAGGCCCGCGGGTACAGGCAGTGAGGACTCGCTCGACACAACGAGGCGCAGGTGCAGCTCGCAGCTGACCGTGGTGTTCATAAGCGCCAGGGCCTTTCGCTCAGTGTGCGCTCGGGGATTCGCACGTCGGCGCAATCGACATGCCACCTACGGTGGCGTTGTAAACCCCTCTGTCCCTTTTGTGCTGCTTCGGGTCCCTCGCCCAGCGGCGTGTAACTTTGAGTTATGCGCCCATTCCAGTGACGAGGACGAGTCGGGTAGGTTGGCTCCATGAACGCGGAGAGTGACGAGCGGGGCGCGGTCGCCGAGCAGGCGGGGCCGGCGGCCGCCGCGGGGGAATCGGACCGGCAGGAGCGCGCGTTGGGCTCGCGGGCGCCGGGTTTCATCAAGGCGTCCAAGCCGCTCCATCTGAGCTGGCAGGTCGGCGTCTTCATCGTCGGCCTCGGCGTGGTGGTGGCGGGCGTGCTCATGCTGGTGCTGCCCGGCCCCGGCTGGCTGGTGATCTTCGGCGGCATGGCGATCTGGGCGACCGAGTTCGTCTGGGCCCAGTTGGTGCTGCGCTGGACCAAGCGCAAGGTCACCGAGGCGGCCCAGCGGGCCCTCGACCCGAAGGTCCGGCGGCGCAACGTCATCCTCACCACCGTCGGGCTCGTGATCGTGGCGGTGCTCGTCGCGGTCTACGTCTGGAAGTTCGGGCTCACCATGCCGTGGAAGATCGGCGCGTGACCCGCGGGCGGTCCGGGAGCACCGCTGACATGGGGTAATGTTTGCGGTGCGTCCGGGCGATTAGCTCAGTGGGAGAGCGCTTCGTTCACACCGAAGAGGTCACTGGTTCGAACCCAGTATCGCCCACCCGGACAGAGGGCCCGAGCGACGGAATCCGTCGCTCGGGCCCTCTTGCGTTCGCGTCTCTTACCGCCGCCCGCCGGTCCGGGGCGCCGCCCGTCACGGGCCCCGGACCGGAGGGCGGTCACCGCATCCGGCCCAGCGTCTCCCTCAGCCGGCGGGCGTCGCGCAGCCGCTGCTCGTACGTCGCCCCCACCGCCAGCAGCACCAGCCCGGCCAGCGCCGGGGGAGCCCAGCGGGGGAGCGCCCCGGCGACCTGCACCACGTACGGGGCCAACTCGTGCAGGCCGTCCAGTGCCAGCACCGCACCGCCGAGCAGGAGCAGCGCCTGGAGCCGGAACCGCGCCCCCAGCAACGTGACGGCCAGCGCCACGACGCCCAGCAGCAGCGGCCGCCGCCAGTCCGGGTCGGTCCAGGCCGCCAGCAGGCTCGGCAGCAGCGTCGCCGCGAGACCCGGCCCGTACGCCGTCCAGGAGGACGCCCGCGGGTCCTCGCGCCGCCGCAGCACTCCCACCACCAGCGCCGGCACGGTCACCGGCAGGGTGTACGCCTCCGGGAAGGACACCTCCGAAGCGGCCAGCCGCACCCAGGCGGCCGCCACGAACAGGACCACCGCCGCCCAGCCGGCCACCGGCCGCCGCTCCGGCCGCAGCGCCGAACCCGCCGCCAGCACCCCGCACAACGCCAGCACCAGCGCCAGGAACGGCGCGTCGCCCACCGCGAGCCCCACCGCGACCAGCGCCCCCGCAACCCCCGTCGACTCGACCGGCACCGCGGCCGGACGCCGCCCCAGCCGCGCCCCGAGCAGGACCGTCAGCGCGGGCGCCAGAAGCATCGGCACCGCGGCCTCGTGCGGCGCGAGCCCCAGCGACGGGCCCGCGCACCCCGTCAGCACGGTGCCCCCGACCACGGCGGCGACCGCGCACACCGCCTGCGGCGTCCGGGACCGCGCCCGGACCGCCGCCCCGGCGAACAGCGCGGTCAGCGCGCCGAACACCGCGTAGGCAGCCGCCTCGGACGCCAGCGACAGCAACCCCGCGCTCGCCGCCCCGGCCACCGCCCCCGCCAGCGCGGTCACCGGCACGGCCGACGACGCGCTCGGGCCGCCGCGCCCCGCGCCCCGTACCGCCACCGCCAGCAGCCCGGCCACCAGCAGCGTCTCCCCGGCGACCGCGACCGGGTACGGCACGTCCAGCACGGCCGCCGCGAGCAGCGGCGCGCCCCAGCCGAGCGCGAGGGCCGCCGCCCCCACCGCACCGCGCACCGCCGCGGAGGAGGGCCTGCGCGGGGCGGCGCCCCGACCGGCCCCCGGCCATCCCGCGCCCGCCGCCCACGCGCCGGACGCCGGGGGCGCCGGCACGGCCGGGTCGGCCGCCGACAGCGGGCCGGCGACCCGTACCAGCGCGGGCCACCAGCGGTACGCCGCCCCCAGCAGCCCGGCGACCACGGCGAGCACCACCGGGGCGGCGGCCATCCGCGACCACGGCACCGACGCCCCCAGCGCGGGCCGCACGCCCTCCGGCGCACCCGCCCACACCTCGGACAGCGACGACACCGGCCCCAGCAGCACCGCCCCGACCGCCGGCGCCGCCCACACCAGGGCCCCGGCCACCACCGCACCGGACGCGGCGAGCACCCCGCGCACCGCGTTCCGCGGCAGCCCCAGCCGTACCACCGCCACCAGGGCGAGACCGCAGAGCAGGTAGACGAGGACGCCCCAGCCGTTCCGGGCCGCCGCGCCCGGCACCCCGCCCACCGCGGCCACCGCCGCGAGCCCGGCCACCGCGCCGCCGATCGGGGCGAAGCCGCCTGGCGCGCGCCACGCGCCCGCCAGCGCTGCCGCGGCCGCCGCCAGCAGCAGCGCGCCCGGAGCCAGCGCCCCGAGCGGCCCGGAGGCGGTCGTCGACAGCACCAGTCCCACCAGCAGCGCCGCGAACCCGGTCGCCGCGCCGCCGAGGCACGCCGTCACCCGTACCCCGAGGCTCCCGGCCCGCAGGGCGATCGCCCCGTCCAGCACCGCCGTCGCCAGCAGCGCCCAGCCGACCACGAGCGCCGGCGCCTGGGCGGCCCACGCCCACAGCAGCAGCGGCCACTGCGCGAGCGCCACGGCGGCCGGCAGCGGGAGGCGCAGCGGGCGGAGCGCCCGTCCGTACGCGGTCCACAGGGCCGCGAGGAGCGCCGAGGCGACGGCCGTGAAGCGGAGGCCGTCGGCGCCGGGCGCCGCCACGGCGTGGAACGCGTAGACGTCCAGCAGCGTCAGCACCAGGGCGAGCGCCGCCAGCGCCTCGGCGGTGGCGTTGAGCTTGCGTCGCAGCAGGAGCGCCGGGGCGGCCAGCGCGCCCGCGGTCACCGCGCCCAGCACGGCGCAGCGCCCGCCGACGCCCATCGCACCCCAGCTCACCAGCGTGAACGCGATCGCGGCGACGGCCAGCAGCAGACCGCCCAGGGCCAGCAGGACGTTCTGCGGGCTGCGCGGGGCGGACGGCGGGGCGAGGCCCCACGGCTGTGCGGGAGGCGGACCCCAGCCGGCGGGGTGCCTGCCCGGCGCCACCGGGGCGGTCGACCGCAGCGCGGCGACCAGCCAGGCGCGGCGGGTCAGCAACTGGGCCCTGCGGGCGTCCAGGGCGGTCAGTTCACGGTCGAGGAGGGCGAGTTCCTCGACGGGCGGGGGCACGTGTTCCATGTACGGGAGTGTGGTTGCGGCCACACGCTCGCACATGCGCTCGGATACTCACTTCGCGGCCGCGCCGCCCTGAGTAGGGCCGGACCGCACCGGGCGCGGGGGCCTGCCGGAGGCGGTTTGAACGAAGCCCGCCGGGCCCTGTATGGTTCAACCCGTTCCGGGCGATTAGCTCAGTGGGAGAGCGCTTCGTTCACACCGAAGAGGTCACTGGTTCGAAACCAGTATCGCCCACCGGAGCGAGCCGGTCCGCAAGCAGCACGCGGACCGGCTTTCGCGTTCTCCGCCCCTGGTGCGCCCGCGCCGTGCGCTCACGCGGAGGCGGGCAGCTCCGGGCGCAGCGGCCACGCCGGGTCCACGGCCCGCGGCCTCCCGTTCCGGGCGAACGACGCCTCCAGGCCGCGCGCCCGGGCCGCGTGCCAGGTCGCCTGGAGGGTGTGCAACTCGGCCGGGGAGAGCCGCGCCAACCGGTCCGAGAAGCGCCGGCACACCGCGCGCACCAGCTCCAGCGCGGCGGTCGCGCCGGCCGCCGCGTCAGGGGAGTCCGCGAAGGCCACCTCGTAGTGCGCGCACAGGCCCGTGAGCGTGCGGCGGCCCTCGCGGCGGTGGTCCAGGTGTTCGTCCAGCACCCGCGGGTCCACCACCCGCAGCGGCGTGCCGTCCAGATAGCCGGCCAGCGGCGACGCCCGGTGCCGCCGCAGCTCCCGGTCCAGCAGCGTCAGGCCGAACGGCGCGTCCATCACGACCAGCGGACGCCCCGTCGCGCCGGTCTCCGCCAGCGCGCGGGCGATCTCGTCCATCACCGGCGCGGGCCAACGGCCGTTGCGCCGGAGGTGCTCCTCGGTCAGACCGTGGGGCGCGCTCGTCCCCGGCGGGACCGGAATCCCCGGATGGACCAGCCAGCGGGTGACGCGGACGCGTCCACCGGCGGTGTCCTGCGCGACGAGAGCGGCCGAGACGATCCGGTCCCGCTCGGCGTCCACGCCTGTCGTCCCCGTGTCAAAAGCGGCCAGTGGCCCCTCGAACCAATGCGTCATCCCCGAACTCCTCGCACCAGCACGGCAGATGGAGTGTTTCCCCTGCCCGGTATCGGTGATACCCGGCCCGTTTGCCGGATACGCCGTTTGCGGGCGGTCTGGTGCGGTGACCACCCGACTGGGGCGTACGGGAGTCGCCGGCCCGCCGCCCGGCCCGGTACCGGCCGTCCGGCGCGAGGGGCCTCCTGCCGCCCGGTCGGTGCGCCCGGAAGGCGTACGGCGCCGCGGCGCTCGCGCAACCCGGACCGGAGCGGGGCTCCGCAGGGTCGGGAGGGGCGCCCGCCGCGGGCGTCCCCGACGGCTGCCCGGCCCGCCCCGCGACACCGGCGCCCTCCCCGCCCGGCGACCCGCCCCGCCTCCGCGGGGACCCGCCGCAGGGGTGCCGATCACCGGCGCCGCGGTCCGGCCGCACCGCGCCTGACCCGCACGGTGCGGCCCGTGCCCGTACGGGCGGAGGAGGCCGGGCGCCACCGGCCGGCGCGGGCGCTCCGGGAGGACACGGGCTCCATCGGGGAGGCGTGCGCGGGCGAGGAGCCGGGGTCCTGCCCGGAAGGCGTTCGCATCGGGGGCGCACGGCTCGGTACGATTCGTACGGCTCAGCCATACGAAGGCGAGCGCCCCCTCAGTCAGGAGAGACCGGTGTCAGACGTCCGTGTGATCATCCAACGCGATTCCGAGCGGGAAGAGCACGTGGTGACGACGGGCACGACCGCCGGCGAGCTCTTCCCCGGTCAGCGCACCGTCGTCGCCGCGCGCATCGGCGGCGAGCTGAAGGACCTCTCCTACGAGCTGCGGGACGGCGAGAGCGTCGAGCCGGTGGAGATCTCCTCCGAGGACGGCCTGAACATCCTGCGCCACTCCACCGCGCACGTCATGGCGCAGGCCGTGCAGGAGCTGTTCCCCGAGGCCAAGCTGGGCATCGGCCCGCCGGTCAAGGACGGCTTCTACTACGACTTCGACGTCGAGAAGCCGTTCACGCCCGAGGATCTCAAGGCCATCGAGAAGAAGATGCAGGAGATCCAGAAGCGGGGCCAGAGGTTCTCCCGCCGGGTCGTCTCCGACGAGGCCGCCCGCGAGGAGCTGGCGGACGAGCCGTACAAGCTGGAACTCATCGGCATCAAGGGCTCCGCCTCCTCGGACGACGGCGCGGACGTCGAGGTGGGCGGCGGCGAGCTGACCATCTACGACAACCTCGACGCCAAGACCGGCGAGCTGTGCTGGAAGGACCTCTGCCGCGGCCCGCACCTGCCCACCACCCGGTTCATCCCGGCGTTCAAGCTGATGCGCAACGCCGCCGCCTACTGGCGCGGCAGCGAGAAGAACCCGATGCTGCAGCGCATCTACGGCACCGCCTGGCCGACCAAGGAGGAGCTGAAGGCGCACCTGGAGTTCCTGGAGGAGGCCGCCAAGCGCGACCACCGCAAGCTCGGCAGCGAGCTGGACCTCTTCTCCTTCCCCGACGAGATCGGCCCCGGCCTCGCCGTCTTCCACCCCAAGGGCGGCGTCATCCGCCGGGCCATGGAGGACTACTCGCGCCGCCGCCACGAGGAGGAGGGCTACGAGTTCGTCTACAGCCCGCACGCCACCAAGGGCAAGCTCTTCGAGAAGTCCGGCCACCTGGACTGGTACGCCGACGGCATGTACCCCCCCATGCAGCTCGACGACGGGGTGGACTACTACCTCAAGCCGATGAACTGCCCCATGCACAACCTGATCTTCGACGCGCGCGGCCGCTCGTACCGCGAACTGCCGCTGCGCCTCTTCGAGTTCGGCACGGTGTACCGGTACGAGAAGTCGGGCGTGGTGCACGGCCTGACCCGCTCGCGCGGCTTCACGCAGGACGACGCGCACATCTACTGCACCAAGGAGCAGATGGCCGAGGAGCTGGACCGCACGCTCACCTTCGTGCTGAACCTGCTCCGCGACTACGGGCTCACCGACTTCTACCTGGAGCTGTCCACCAAGGACCCGGAGAAGTACGTCGGCTCGGACGAGACCTGGGAAGAGGCCACCGAGACGCTGCGCCAGGTCGCCGAGAAGCAGGGCCTCCCGCTGGTCCCGGACCCCGGCGGCGCCGCGTTCTACGGCCCGAAGATCTCCGTGCAGTGCAAGGACGCCATCGGCCGCACCTGGCAGATGTCGACCGTGCAGCTCGACTTCAACCTGCCCGAGCGCTTCGACCTGGAGTACACCGGCCCGGACGGCTCCAAGCAGCGCCCGGTCATGATCCACCGCGCCCTGTTCGGCTCGATCGAGCGCTTCTTCGCCGTGCTCCTGGAGCACTACGCGGGCGCGTTCCCGGTCTGGCTGGCTCCGGTGCAGGCGGTCGGCATCCCGATCGGCGACGCCCACATCCCCTATCTCCAGGAGTTCGCCGCGAGGGCGCGCAAGCAGGGGCTGCGGGTGGACGTGGACGCCTCCTCCGACCGGATGCAGAAGAAGATCCGCAACCAGCAGAAGGCCAAGGTGCCCTTCATGATCATCGCCGGTGACGAGGACATGGCCAACGGGGCCGTCTCCTTCCGCTACCGCGACGGCGCCCAGGAGAACGGCATCCCGGTCGACGAGGCCATCGCCAAGATCGCGAAGGCCGTCGAGGACCGCGTCCAGGTCTGATCCGGCAGCAGAGGAGGCCCCCGCGGCGACGCGGGGGCCTTCCGCGTCCCGCGAGCCCCGCCCCCCCCGGGGGGGCGCGCGCCCCGACCGCACGCCCCACCGGGGTGAAGCAATATGCTGATCGGCATGACGAGTGAGCCGGAGCAGCAGATCGGGGTGGGGTCTCCCGACGCATTCCAGCGTCTGTGGACGCCCCACCGGATGGCGTACATCCAGGGCGAGAACAAGCCGAACGGTCCGGGGGCCGAGGACGGCTGCCCGTTCTGTTCGATCCCGGCCAAGTCCGACGAGGACGGACTCGTCGTGGCACGCGGCGAGCGCGTCTACGCGGTGCTGAACCTGTACCCGTACACCGGCGGCCACCTCATGGTCGTGCCCTACCGGCACGTGGCCGACTACACCGAGCTGGACGGGCCGGAGACGGCGGAGCTGGCGGACTTCACCAAGCGGGCGATGGCCGCGCTGCGGGCCGCCTCCGGGGCGCACGGGTTCAACATCGGGATGAACCAGGGCTCCGTCGCGGGCGCGGGGATCGCCGCCCACCTGCACCAGCACCTGGTGCCGCGCTGGGGCGGGGACACCAACTTCATGCCGGTCGTCGGCCACACCAAGGTGCTGCCGCAACTGCTGGGCGACACCCGGACGATGCTGGCCGCGGCCTGGCCGACGCACGAGCCGCCGGCCCGCTGAGCCGCCGACCGCTCCCCGTACGCGGAAGGGGCCCCCGGCGGTCCGCGCGGGGCCCCTCCTCGTCGGTCCGCGCGCCTACGCCTCGTACACGTCCGCCTTGCGCGGGGACGGGTCCTGGACCAGGCCGCTGAGCACCATCGAGCGGTTGTCGAAGCGCTCGGTGTCCACGCCGTGCTCCGCGAGCACGCGCAGCGCCGCCGTGTGGACGGCCCGCAGCACCGGGGTGGCGGCGCGCATCGCGTCGTCCGCCATGAAGCGGTGGTTCCACGGCTTGGCCGCCCAGGCGTGGCGCAGCCCGAACGGCTCCGGGAGCACCAGCTTGCCGCCCAGGTAGTCCAGCAGCGGCGGATACCAGGTGAGCGGGGCCCGCAGCGCGAGCCGCACCACCTCCTTGGCGTCCACCAGCGGCAACTGGACGTCGCGGGTCTCCCAGAACCGGACGGTCTTGTTCACCGTCTTCTTCTTGGCCTCGGGCTTGGAGAGGAACAGGCCGTGCACCGGCCCCAGCGCGTGGCCGGTGACCTCGATGCGCAGGGTCTCGTGGAGCACCGTGACGGTGATCATCATGGTGATCACCAACTGCCCGTCCCACAGGGAGAACTGGACGCCGAGGTAGTGGCGGTCACCGCTGCCGAACTGCTGGTGGTTGCAGATCCGCTGTATCTCGTGCGGCTTCACCTGGAAGGTGGCGACGTCCTCCCCCTCCGGGCGGGAGACGGAGTCGGCGTTCTCCCCGATGGGGGAGACGATCCAGTGCTTCACGGACGGCTTGGGGAAGCCGCCGGTGTTGAGCGGGCCGCGCTCCAGCATCTTCAACTGGTCGTGGATGATCCGGATCAGGTCCCAGCTCCGGAACTGGTGGATCTCCTTCGCCGGGTCCTTGGGGACCAGCTCCTCGGCCAACTGCCAACTGCCCCAGCGCGTCCCCATGCCGAGGATGCCCTTGGGGCCGGCGTAGAAGACCGCGTTGGACTCCTGCTCGGCCGAGAGCTTCTGCAGACCCTGGCGCAGCGCCTCGCGCGCGGTCTCGTTGGGGTTCTTCGGCACGGCCTCGGGGATCTTCGCGATCACCCCGGCGCCCGACAGCAGCCCCTCCCAGCGGGCCCGCAGGTCCTTGGCCGAGCCCTCCGCGATCCGCTTGGCGACCAGCCAGCCGATCAGCGGGGCGATGAGCGCGCCGCGCACGTACAGGCCGACGAACCCGACCAGCGGGAGCGTGACCATCAGCACCAGCGCGCCGATCCCGAAGGCCGCCAGCAGGACGGTGCCCACGGTCCGGAAGGCCACGTCCTTGGACTTGTTGAGCGCGTCGCGGATGCGGAAGGCGATCACCCAGGCCAGCAGCCCCGGCAGGAAGAGGATGCCGAAGACCGCGGTCACCAGTGTGAGCTTGGTGTCACGGGCCTTGCGCAGGTTGTTCGCGGACAGGCAGTGCTCGACCACCGTCTGCGGGTCCATGCCGAAGGACTGGATGAGCGCCTTGCGGGCGCCGCCGAGCATCCGCTCCTGGACCGCCCGGGCGAACGCCTCGCCGAGGTTGGGCCGGAAGTAGTCGGACTTGAACAGCTTGGACGAGCCCTGTTTCACCTGGGACCTGTGCCACTCGCTGTTGGCGTCCAGGATCTTCTCCACCGGGCTGTCCCGATACGCCGCCGAGGCCAGGGCGTTGGTCGCCACGGTCTGGCCCCCGCCGCCCTGGACCGGGATCTGGGCCCCGGGTGAGAAGTCGAATCCGTCGTTGGCCACTGCCTGTCACCCCCACTCGCCGCATGGTCTGCTCCTGCGGTGTGCCCAACTACCGTACGCGGCATACCTTCTGAGCTGCGACCACAGCGTATCGTCCGGGCCGCGCCACCGCCCGTCACCGGCGCGGACGGGCGCGGGTGTGCGACAGTGCGCCGGTCACGCGCCGGGTGATCCCTCCCGCCCGCCCCGCACCCGCCCCTGCCGGGCCCGCGTGCGTGGGGCGCGCACGGGGTCGATTCCTCCCGGCGCGGACACCGCGCCTCGCGTGCGTGCGTGCGGGCGCGCGTCCGCCCTCGCGCGAGCCGCCCGGCCGGCGGCGCGGGGCGGGCAGCGGCGACCGCGCGGCGGCGTCGCGCGCCCGTCCGGTGGAGCGCGCCGCCGGGTGACTACGATGGGCCAGCCGGTGGCCGAAGGGGCCGCTCGGCCAACCGAACCCTCGGGAAGGCCATGCTGAACAAGTACGCGCGTGCATTCTTCACGCGTGTCCTCACACCGTTCGCCGCTCTGCTGCTCCGCCTCGGGGTCAGTCCCGACGCGGTCACTCTCGTCGGCACGGCCGGAGTGATGGCAGGTGCGCTGGTCTTTTTCCCCATGGGGGAGTTCTTCTGGGGCACGATCGTCATCACGCTCTTCGTCTTCTCCGACCTCGTCGACGGCAACATGGCGCGGCAGGCCGGGGTCTCCAGCCGGTGGGGCGCGTTCCTCGACTCGACCCTGGACCGGGTCGCCGACGGAGCGATCTTCGGCGGCTTCGCCCTCTGGTACGCGGGCGGCGGTGACGACGACGTCCTGTGCGCCGTCTCGATCTTCTGCCTGGCCAGCGGCCAGGTGGTCTCGTACACCAAGGCGCGCGGCGAGTCGATCGGCCTGCCGGTCGCCGTCAACGGCCTGGTCGAGCGGGCCGAGCGCCTGGTGATCTCGCTGGTCGCCGCCGGACTCGCCGGACTGCACGCGTTCGGCGTCCCCGGCGTCGACGTCCTGCTGCCGATCGCCCTGTGGATCGTCGCGGCGGGCAGCCTCGTGACGCTGATCCAGCGCGTGGTGACCGTACGCCGTGAGTCCGCCGAGGCGGACGCCGCCGAGGCCGCCGCCCCCGCCGGTCCGGCCGGGCGGGGGAGCGAGGCCGACCGGTGAGCGGCGCGGGACTGAGGGGCCGACTCGCCGACGGGCTCTACGGACTGGGCTGGAGCGCCGTCAAGACGCTGCCCGAGCCGGCCGCGGCGGCCCTCTTCCGCACCATCGCCGACCAGGCGTGGAAGCGGCGCGGCAGGAGCGTACGGCGGCTGGAGTCGAACCTGGCGCGGGTCGTCCCCGACGCCGGCCCGGAGCGGCTGGCCGAGCTGTCCCGCGCCGGGATGCGCTCGTACATGCGCTACTGGATGGAGTCGTTCCGGCTGCCGACCTGGAGTCCGCAGCGGATCGAGGACGGCGTCGACGTCGCCGACATCCATCTGGTGACCGAGAGCCTGGACACCGGTCGCGGCGTCATCCTGGCCCTGCCGCACCTGGCCAACTGGGACCTCGCCGGGGCCTGGGTCACCACCGGCCTGAAGGTCCCCTTCACCACCGTCGCCGAACGGCTGAAGCCGGAGACGCTCTACGACCGGTTCGTCGCCTACCGCGAGGGCCTGGGCATGGAGGTCCTGCCGCACAGCGGCGGTTCGGCCTTCGGCACGCTGGCCCGGCGGCTGCGATCGGGCGGCCTGGTCTGCCTGGTCGCCGACCGGGACCTGTCCGCGTCCGGGGTCGAGGTGTCGTTCTTCGGGGCCCCGGCCCGGATGCCCGCGGGCCCGGCCCTGCTCGCGCAGCAGACCGGCGCGCTGCTGCTGCCGGCGACGC
The DNA here is from genome assembly GCF_055588985.1 of Streptomyces sp. NPDC041970. Taxonomy (NCBI): domain Bacteria; kingdom Bacillati; phylum Actinomycetota; class Actinomycetes; order Kitasatosporales; family Streptomycetaceae; genus Streptomyces; species Streptomyces sp. NPDC041970. The sequence continues at coordinate 7,885 of NZ_JBVJCD010000028.1, read as the reverse complement.
TCTGGTACGACGGCACGCCGGTGATGAAGGCGCGCGTCCACCCCGCGATCGAGGTGCCGTCGGAGGGCACCCGCGTCGAGAAGGCGACCGCCATGACCCAGGCGCTGGCCGACGTCTTCGCCGCCGGCATCGCCGAGCACCCGGAGGACTGGCACATGCTCCAGCGGCTCTGGCTGGACGACCTGGACCCCCGCAGGGAGACCGCGTGAAGATCGGCATCGTCTGCCCGTACTCCTGGGACGTGCCGGGCGGCGTGCAGTTCCACATCCGGGACCTGGCCGAGCACCTGATCCGGCTCGGCCACGAGGTCTCCGTCCTGGCCCCCGCCGACGAGGAGACGCCGCTGCCGCCGTACGTGGTCTCGGCCGGCCGCGCCGTCCCCGTCCCGTACAACGGCTCGGTCGCCCGGCTGAACTTCGGCTTCCTGTCGGCGGCCCGCGTACGGCGCTGGCTGCACGACGGCACGTTCGACGTCATCCACATCCACGAGCCGACCTCCCCCTCGCTGGGCCTGCTGGCCTGCTGGGCGGCGCAGGGCCCGATCGTGGCCACCTTCCACACCTCGAACCCGCGTTCGCGGGCGATGATCGCCGCGTATCCGATCCTCCAGCCCGCACTGGAGAAGATCAGCGCGCGGATCGCCGTCAGCGAGTACGCCCGGCGCACGCTGGTGGAACACCTCGGCGGCGACGCCGTGGTCATCCCGAACGGCGTGGACGTCGGCTTCTTCGCGCGGGCCGAGCCGAAGCCGGAGTGGCAGGGGCAGACGCTGGGCTTCATCGGCCGCATCGACGAACCCCGCAAGGGGCTGCCCGTCCTGATGAAGGCGCTGCCCGCCGTCCTCGCCGCCCACCCGGAGGCCCGGCTGCTGGTCGCGGGGCGCGGCGACGAGGAGGAGGCGGTGGCCACGCTGCCGAAGGAGCTGCGCGAGCGCGTCGAGTTCCTCGGCATGGTCAGCGACGAGGACAAGGCCCGCCTGCTGCGCAGCGTGGACGTGTACGTGGCTCCCAACACCGGCGGCGAGAGCTTCGGCATCATCCTCGTCGAGGCGCTGTCGGCCGGAGCGCCGGTGCTCGCCAGCGACCTGGACGCCTTCGCCCAGGTGCTGGACCAGGGCGCGGCGGGCGACCTGTTCGCCAACGAGGACGCCGACGCGCTGGCCGCCGCCGCCGTCCGGCTGCTGGGCGACCCGGAGCGCCGGGCGGGGCTGCGCGAACGGGGCGAGGCCCACGTACGGCGCTTCGACTGGTCCACCGTGGGGGCCGACATCCTCGCGGTGTACGAGACGGTGACGGACGGCGCCGCGTCGGTCGCCGCGGACGAGCGCTCGGGGCTGCGGGCGCGGTTCGGGCTGGCGCGGGACTGACGGCGGCGGGTCGACGGCGCGGTGCGGCTGGGGCGGCGCTGACGGCGCCGCTCGGCCTGGGGCGGGGCTGACGGCGGCGGGTCGACGGCGCGGTGCGGGCTGGCGCGGGACCGGCGGCGGGCACGGGCCGGGTCCGGGCGACGGTAGCGTGGGGGCCCGTGATCGAAACCCTCATCTGGATCGCCGTCGCCCTCTTCGCGATCGGCTTGTACCTCAGTTGGACCGCGGGCCGGCTCGACCGCCTGCACTCCCGCATCGACGCCGCCCGCGCCGCCCTCGACGCCCAACTGCTGCGGCGCGCCTCGGTCACCCAGGAGCTGGCCACCTCCGGCGTCCTGGACCCGGCCGCCTCGATCGTCCTGTACGAGGCCGCGCACGCCGCCCGGCAGGCCGAGGAGGAGCACCGCGAGGTCGCCGAGAGCGAGCTGAGCGCCGCCCTGCGCGCCGTCTTCGGCGAACCGGCCCAGGTCGACGCGGTGAAGGAGTTCCCCGGCGGCGAGGAGACGGCCGGGGAACTGGCCGCCGCCGTCCGCCGCGTCCCCATGGCCCGGCGCTTCCACAACGACTCCGTGCGCGCCGCGCGCGCCCTGCGGCGCCACCGCGCGGTACGCCTGTTCCGGCTGGCCGGGCACGCGCCGTTCCCGCTCGCCTTCGAGATGGACGACGCGCCTCCGGTGGCCCTCGCCGACCGCCCCGGCGCCTGAGCGCGGCGACCGGGGTCTCGACGGCGGTGCCGGGAGGCGGGCCGGGGGCGGCAAAACGATCCACGCCGTGTCCATTGGCCCTTGCTGTGGACTGCTTCCGCAGCGTTTGCTCACCGGTGCAGCATCCAGCGTCTTTCACCGAGTGAGGTCCCGTGTCCACGCTTCCCAGCACCCCGCAGTCCGCCGAGTCCCACGCCACCGGCACCGCCCGCGTCAAGCGCGGCATGGCCGAGCAGCTCAAGGGCGGCGTGATCATGGACGTCGTCGACGCCGAGCAGGCGAAGATCGCCGAGGACGCGGGCGCCGTGGCCGTCATGGCCCTGGAGCGGGTCCCGGCCGACATCCGCAAGGACGGCGGCGTGGCCCGGATGTCCGACCCCGACATGATCGAGGGGATCATCGGCGCGGTCTCCATCCCCGTCATGGCCAAGTCCCGCATCGGCCACTTCGTCGAGGCCCAGGTCCTCCAGTCGCTCGGCGTCGACTACATCGACGAGTCCGAGGTCCTCACCCCGGCCGACGAGGTCAACCACAGCGACAAGTTCGCGTTCACCACCCCCTTCGTCTGCGGCGCCACCAACCTCGGCGAGGCCCTGCGCCGCATCGCCGAGGGCGCGGCCATGATCCGCTCGAAGGGCGAGGCCGGCACCGGCAACGTCGTCGAGGCCGTCCGCCACCTGCGCCAGATCAAGAACGAGATCGCCCGCCTGCGCGGCTTCGACAACAACGAGCTGTACGCCGCCGCCAAGGAGCTGCGCGCCCCCTACGAGCTGGTCAGGGAGGTCGCGGAGCTGGGCAAGCTGCCCGTCGTCCTCTTCTCCGCGGGCGGCGTCGCCACCCCGGCCGACGCCGCGCTGATGCGCCAGCTCGGCGCCGAGGGCGTCTTCGTCGGCTCCGGCATCTTCAAGTCGGGCGACCCGGCCAAGCGCGCGGCCGCGATCGTGAAGGCCACCACCTTCTACGACGACCCGAAGGTCATCGCGGACGCCTCCCGCGCCCTGGGCGAGGCCATGGTCGGCATCGACTGCGACACGCTGCCCGAGTCCCAGCGCTACGCCAACCGCGGCTGGTAGCCCACCGATGAGCGACACCCCTGTCATCGGCGTCCTGGCCCTCCAGGGCGACGTACGGGAGCACCTGATCGCCCTGGCCTCGGCCGACGCCCTGGCCAGGCCGGTCCGGCGGCCCGAGGAACTGGCCGAGGTGGACGGCCTGGTCATCCCCGGCGGCGAGTCCACCACCATGTCCAAACTGGCCGTCCTCTTCGGCATGATGGAGCCGCTGCGCGAGCGGGTCCGCGCCGGGATGCCGGTCTACGGCACCTGCGCCGGGATGATCCTGCTGGCCGACGAGATCCTCGACCCCTCCCCGAGCCCTCGACCCCGTTCGAGCGGGGGACACCCCGTGTCGGGTCAGGAGACCGTCGGCGGCATCGACATGATCGTGCGCCGCAACGCCTTCGGCCGGCAGAACGAGTCGTTCGAGGCCCCCGTCGAGGTCGACGGGATCGACGGCGGCCCGGTGGAGGGCGTCTTCATCCGCGCGCCCTGGGTCGAGTCGGTCGGGGCCGGCGCCGACGTGGTCGCCGAGCACGGCGGGCACATCGTGGCGGTGCGGCAGAAGAACGCCCTCGCCACCTCGTTCCACCCCGAACTGACCGGCGACCATCGCGTGCACGCCCTGTTCGTGGACATGGTGCGCGCGGCCACGTGACCGACCCCGGTAGGATCTCTCGGGTTCCACCCGATTTTGGTGACGCGAAGGAGAAGGCAGATGTCCGGCCACTCTAAATGGGCTACGACGAAGCACAAGAAGGCCGTGATTGACGCCAAGCGCGGCAAGCTCTTCGCGAAGCTGATCAAGAACATCGAGGTCGCGGCGCGCTCCGGCGGCGTGGACCCCGACGGCAACCCGACGCTCGTCGACGCCATCCAGAAGGCGAAGAAGAGCTCCGTCCCGAACAAGAACATCGAGTCCGCCGTCAAGCGCGGCGGCGGTCTCGAAGCGGGCGGCGCCGACTACGAGACGATCATGTACGAGGGGTACGGCCCCAACGGCGTCGCGGTGCTCATCGAGTGCCTCACCGACAACCGCAACCGCGCCGCCTCGGACGTACGCGTCGCGATGACCCGCAACGGCGGCTCCATGGCCGATCCGGGCTCCGTCTCGTACCTGTTCAACCGCAAGGGCGTCGTGATCGTGCCCAAGGGCGAGCTGACCGAGGACGACGTCCTGGGCGCCGTGCTCGACGCGGGCGCCGAGGAGGTCAACGACCTCGGAGAGACCTTCGAGGTGGTCAGCGAGGCCACCGACATGGTCGCGGTGCGCACCGCGCTCCAGGAGGCGGGCATCGACTACGACTCCGCGGAGGCCAACTTCCTCCCGACCATGCAGGTCGAGCTGGACGAAGAGGGCGCCCGCAAGATCTTCAAGCTCATCGACGCGCTGGAGGACAGCGACGACGTGCAGAACGTCTTCGCCAACTTCGACGTCTCCGACGAGGTCATGGAGAAGGTCGACGCCTGACGGCGCGACCGGCACGGGGGCGCGACGGGCCGACGGGGACACCCCGTCGCCCCGTCGCCGTTGTCGGTGCGGCCCGATGTCAGCGCGAGCCGATAGCCTGCGGGAACACATGAACGAGCGGGTGCGGCGAGGACCAGGGGGCTCCATGCGGGTGCTGGGCATTGATCCGGGACTGACCCGGTGCGGCGTCGGCGTGGTCGAGGGCGTCGCGGGACGGCCGCTGACCATGCTCGGCGTCGGCGTCGTGCGCACCTCCCCGGACGCCGCGCTCGGAGACCGGCTCGTCGCCGTCGAGCGGGGCATCGAGCAGTGGCTCGACGAGCACGCGCCGGGCTTCGTCGCGGTGGAGCGCGTCTTCGCCCAGCACAACGTCCGCACCGTGATGGGCACCGCCCAGGCCAGCGCGGTCGCCATGCTCTGCGCCGCCCGCCGCGGCATCCCCGTGGCCCTGCACACCCCCAGCGAGGTCAAGGCGGCCGTCACCGGCTCCGGCCGCGCGGAGAAGGCGCAGGTCGGCGCGATGGTGACCCGGCTGCTGCGGCTGGACGCGCCCCCCAAGCCCGCCGACGCCGCCGACGCGCTCGCCCTCGCGATCTGCCACATCTGGCGCGCACCCGCGCAGAACCGGCTCCAGCAGGCCGTCGCCGCCCACCGCGCGTCCGGCACGGTCCGCACGCCCGGCACCCCCCGTACGCTGAAAGGCCGCACCGCATGATCGCCTTCGTCTCCGGCCCGGTGGCCGCCCTCGCCCCGACCACGGCCGTCATCGAGGTCGGCGGCATCGGCATGGCCGTCCAGTGCACCCCCTCCACCCTCGCCGGCCTGCGCGTCGGCCGGGAGGCCCGGCTCGCCACCTCGCTGGTCGTCCGGGAGGACTCCCTCACCCTGTACGGCTTCGCGGACGACGACGAGCGGCAGGTCTTCGAACTGCTCCAGACCGCCAGCGGCGTGGGCCCCCGCCTCGCCCAGGCGATGCTCGCCACCCACAGCCCCGACGCGCTGCGCCTGGCCGTCTCCACCGGCGACGAGAAGGCCCTCACCGCCGTCTCCGGCATCGGCAAGAAGGGCGCCCAGAAGCTGCTGCTGGAGCTGAAGGACCGGCTCGGCGCACCCGTCGGCACACACATCGGCCGGCAGGGCGCCCCCGCCCCCGCCGCCGGCTGGCGCGACCAGCTCCAGGCCGCCCTGATCGGCCTCGGCTACGCGAGCCGCGAGGCCGACCAGGCGGTCGACGCCGTCGCCCCGCAGGCCGAGGCGGCCGTCGCGGAAGGCGCCGCGCCCCCCGTGGCCCAGCTCCTGCGGGCCGCCCTGCAGACTCTCAACCGCGCACGCTGACCGGCGCCGAACCACCGAAGAGGCCTCACATGAACTGGGACGAGACCGATCCCGACGCCGGCGGACCGACCGGGCCGGCCTTCGACGACCGCCTGGTCGACGCCGGCGCGGACGGCGAGGACACCGCGGTCGAGGCGGCCCTGCGCCCCAAGGACCTGGACGAGTTCGTCGGCCAGGAGAAGGTCCGCGAACAGCTCGACCTGGTCCTCAAGGCCGCCCGCGCCCGCGGCGCCACCGCCGACCACGTCCTGCTCTCCGGCGCCCCCGGCCTCGGCAAGACCACCCTCTCGATGATCATCGCCGCCGAGATGAACGCCCCGATCCGGATCACCTCCGGGCCCGCCATCCAGCACGCGGGCGACCTCGCGGCGATCCTCTCCTCCCTCCAGGAGGGCGAGGTCCTCTTCCTCGACGAGATCCACCGCATGTCCCGGCCCGCCGAGGAGATGCTCTACATGGCGATGGAGGACTTCCGCGTCGACGTCATCGTCGGCAAGGGCCCCGGCGCCACCGCGATCCCGCTCGAACTGCCGCCGTTCACCCTGGTGGGGGCCACCACGCGGGCCGGGCTGCTGCCGCCCCCGCTGCGCGACCGCTTCGGGTTCACCGGGCACATGGAGTTCTACGCCCCCGCCGAGCTGGAGCGCGTCCTCCACCGCTCCGCGCGCCTCCTCGACGTCGGCATCGACGCGGCGGGCGCGGCCGAGATCGCCGGGCGCTCGCGGGGCACCCCCCGGATCGCCAACCGCCTGCTGCGACGCGTCCGCGACTACGCCCAGGTCAAGGCGGAGGGCACGATCGACCGGCAGATCGCCGCGGCCGCCCTCAAGGTGTACGAGGTTGACGCCCGAGGTCTCGATCGGCTGGATCGCGCGGTGCTCGGCGCCCTGCTGAAGCTGTTCGGCGGCGGACCGGTCGGCCTGTCCACCCTGGCGGTCGCCGTGGGGGAGGAGCGGGAGACCGTGGAGGAGGTCGCCGAGCCCTTCCTCGTACGGGAAGGTCTGCTGGCCAGGACGCCGCGCGGCCGTGTCGCCACCCCGGCGGCGTGGGCGCACCTGGGCCTGGTCCCGCCGCAGCACGCCGCCAAGGGGCAGCAGGGCCTGTTCGGGGTCTGAATCGCGGCACGGGTTCGCGTCGGCCGGAACCACGGTGCCATGCTGGGCGTTGTTCCATCGATGCGGACTCGCTTAGACTCCGCCGATGCCGCCCTTACCGGTCGGTGTACCCACCCCCGTATATACAGGCCGCATTCCAGCGCGGTCGTGCGAAGGAATTCCCGTCCCGTGGATATCTTGACTCTCCTCCCGTTCATCGTGCTCATCGGGGCCATGTTCCTGATGACCCGCTCCGCCAAGAAGAAGCAGGCGGCCGCTGCACAGATGCGCGACGACATGCAGCCCGGCACCGGCGTCCGGACGATCGGGGGCATGTACGCGACCGTCAAGGAAGTCCACGACGACACCGTCCTGCTCGAGATCGCCCCCGGCGTGCACGCCGTCTACGCCAAGAACGCGATCCAGGCCGTCCTGGACGACGCGGAGTACAACCGCATCGTGCACGGCGAGGACGAGGAGTCGGGTGCGGACGGGGCCGTCGTCCCCGACGACGCCTCCTCCCTGACCGGTGAGCCCGGCGCGGACGCGGAGATCGCCAAGATCGACCTGGGCAAGGACGACTCGGCCGCCGACGCCGTCGACCTGGGCAAGGACGACTCGGCCGCCGACGCCGAGGACGCCAGGAGCGAGGCCAAGAACGACGGCAAGTCCGACGGCGAGGCCGGCGCCAAGTAGTTCACACGATTCCGGGGACGTGGGGGGGGGGGGGGGGGGGGGGGGGGGGCCCGGGGGGGGGGGGGTGGGCGGGGGGGGGGGGGGGGGCCCGGGGGAGCGTAGTACATCCCGCGTGGCGGTTCCTGGGTTTCCCCCGCGAAGAGGGTGGTCTCTTCTTTCTCCCC
>NZ_JBVJCD010000027.1:77113-82514 GCF_055588985.1 Streptomyces sp. NPDC041970 | reverse complement strand
CCCCCCCCCCCCCCCCCCCCCCCCCCCCCCCCCCCCCCCCCCCCCCCCCCCCCCCCCCCCCCCCCCCCCCCCCCCCCCCCCCCCCCCCCCGTGCCCCCGCCCGTGTCAGTGCCCTCTGGTAGGAATGCGACTGTGAGCAGCGACGACGAGCGGTCCGCCGAGCCGGGCGCCGGCGCGCCGGAACAGCTCGCGCTGATCCGGGAGACGGTGCGCAGGGCGAAGACGCCGCGCGCCAAGCCGCGCACCTGGCGCGGCGCGGCGCTCGCCCCGGAGCTGCCCGTCGCCCGCGTCCTGGTCAACAAGGGCGTCCTCCACCTCGACCAGTACTTCGACTACGCGGTCCCCGAGGAGCTGGACGCCGACGCGCAGCCGGGCGTGCGGGTCCGGGTCCGGTTCGGGGCCGGGGGGCGCAACGTCCAGGGCGGGCGGCGCGAGGGCGGCGGCCTGATCGACGGCTTCATCGTCGAGCGCCGGGCCGACTCCGACTACCAGGGCGCGCTGGCCGCCCTCGCCTACGTCGTCTCCCCGGAGCCGGTCCTCGGGCCCGAGCTGCTCGCGCTGGCCCGTGCCGTCGCCGACCGGTACGCGGGCAGCCTCGCCGACGTCCTCCAGCTCGCCGTCCCCCCGCGCAACGGCCGCGCCGAGTCCAAGCCCTCCCCGCCCCCGCTGCCGCCGCCCCCGCCCCCGGAGCCGGGCACCTGGGAGCGGTACGGCCAGGGGCCGGCCTTCCTGCGCGCCCTGGCGGAGGGCGGCGCGCCCCGCGCGGTGTGGACCGCCCTGCCGGGACCGCACTGGCCCGCCGAGACGGCCCGTGCCGTCGCGGCGACGCTCTCCTCCGGGCGCGGGGCGCTCGTCGTCGTCCCGGACGGCCGGGCCGCGGGCCGGGTCGACGCGGCCCTGACCGAGCTGCTCGGCGCGGGCCGGCACGCGCTGCTGACCGCCGACTCCGGCCCCGAGAAGCGCTACCGCCAGTGGCTCGCCGTGCGCCGGGGCTCGGTGCGGGCGGTCGTGGGGACGCGCGCCGCCATGTTCGCCCCGGTGCGGGACCTCGGGCTCGTCGTCGTCTGGGACGACGGGGACTCCAGCCACAGCGACGACAACGCCCCCTTCCCGCACGTCCGCGAGGTCCTGGAGCTGCGCGCCGCCCAGGGCCGCTGCGGCTTCCTGCTCGGCGGGACCGGTTGCACCGTCGAGGCCGCCCAGCTCGTCGAGACCGGCTGGGCGCTGCCCCTGCTCGCCGACCGGGAGCAGGTGCGCCGGGCCGCGCCTCTCGTGCGCACGGTCGGGGACGCGGAGCTGGCCCGTGACGGAGCCGCCCGCTCGGCCCGGCTGCCCAGCCTGGCCTGGCGGACCGTGCGCGACGGCCTGCTCAGCGGCCCGGTGCTGGTCCAGGTGCCCCGCCGCGGCTACGCCCCCCGCCTCGCCTGCGAGCGCTGCCGCGCCCCGGCCCGCTGCCGGCACTGCGCGGGCCCCCTCCAGGCCCCCGACCAGCGGGGCCTGGACTGCTCCTGGTGCGGGCGGGCCGAGCCGGCCTGGCACTGCGCACAGTGCGGTGCGACCCGGTTGCGGGCCCAGATCGTCGGGGCGCGCCGCACCGCCGAGGAGTTGGGCCGGGCCTTCCCCGCCGTGCCGGTCCGCACGTCCGGGCGCGACCACGTCCTGGACGCGGTGCCCAACGCCCCCGCCCTGGTCGTCAGCACCCCCGGCGCGGAGCCCGTGGCCGAGGGCGGGTACGCGGCGGCGCTCCTGCTGGACGGCTGGGCCATGCTCGGCCGCCCCGACCTGCGGGCCGGGGAGGAGGCGCTGCGCCGCTGGACGGCCGCCGCCTCCCTGGTGCGGGGGCAGGAGGAGGGCGGCACGGTGGTGATCGTGGCCGAGCCGACGCTGCGGGCCGTGCAGGCCCTGGTCCGGTGGGACCCGGCCGGCTTCGCGCGGCGGGAGCTGGCGGAACGGGCCGAGCTGGGCTTCCCGCCGGTCTCCCGGATGGCCTCGGTGACCGGGCCGGCCGAGGTGCTCGCGGAGTTCCTGCCCGCCGCGGGCCTGCCGCCGGAGGCCGAGGTCCTGGGGCCGGTGCCGGTCGCGTCGGCCGAGCCCGGACGCCCGCGCCGGCCGGGTGAGGCCCCGCCGGGCGAGAGCTGGGAGCGCGCGCTGATCCGGGTGGCGCCGGGACGGGGCGCCGCGCTCGCCCGCGCGCTGAAGACCGCGCAGGCGGCGCGTACGGCCAAGGGCGGAGGGGACCAGGTGCGCATCCGCATCGATCCGCCCGACATCGGCTGAGGCCCCGCCGCGCGGCCCGCACGGCGGGTGCGAGGGGCGGGGCCGCGGGGGTCAGCCGTTGCGGGGGCCGGGGAAGGCGCCGGGGCGCAGCTCCTCGCGGGCGGGTTTCTGGGCGGAGGGCTGCGGCGGCATCGCGCGGGCGGCGGGCACCGTGGGCGACGGCGCGCCCGGCCCCGCGGCGGGCGAGCCGCCGGGGCCGGTGCCGACGGACGCCGGGCGCGGGACGGCCGCCGTCTCGCCGCCCGCCTCCGCGGTCGGCTGCGGGGCGGCCCGGCGCGTTCCGTAGCGCCGGTGCACCGCCTGCTTGGTGACGCCGAGGGCGGAGCCCACCGCGTCCCAGGAGAAGCCCAGCGAGCGGTCGAAGTCCACCGCCGCCGTGACCAGGGTCTCGACGCTGTCCCGCAGCTCCTGGGCGAGGCGGACGGTGGGGGCCGGGGCCCTGCCGTAGACGACGAAGCCCGCGGAGGGGCCGGAGCGGCGCGGGCGGTAGACGTTGCCGAGCTGTGCGGTGAGGGTGCGCAGTGCGTCCACCTGCCGCCGGACCCGCTCGATGTCCCGCACCAGAAGATGCAGACTGGCCCGCGCTTGGGCGTCGTGGGTTGCGTGGTCGGCCATGAAGAAGCCTCTCGAACCGGCGTTGAAAGGGATCGGGCCGCGTCGGGGCGGCCCGCTTCGGTCAATCTCCTTTGACCAACGCCCGAGCCGGGTGCGGGGTCACGCTGTCGGGGCGTGTGCGTTCCGCGCACGGGGGGCGTGCGCGGCGCGCGTACGCCCCCCGCCGTCGCGCCTCGGGTCGGCCCCGTCCCCCGAGCGGCCGGGCGCGCACCCCGCGCTGGACGCGCCGGCGCCCCGCTTAGACTGGTGTGCTGCTCGTCACCGCACGTCTCGGCCCGAGAGGCAGTCAGCCACCCATGAAGCTCGTCTTCGCCGGCACCCCCGAGGTCGCCGTCCCCGCCCTGGACGCCCTGATCGCCTCCGGCCGCCACGAGGTGGCCGCCGTCGTGACCCGCCCCGACGCGCCCGCCGGACGGGGCCGCAGGCTCGTCGCGAGCCCGGTGGCCGAGCGGGCCGAGGAGGCCGGGATCGAGGTCCTGAAGCCCGTGAAGCCCCGTGACGAGGACTTCCTCGCCCGGCTGCGCGAGATCGCCCCGGACTGCTGCCCGGTCGTCGCCTACGGGGCCCTGCTGCCCAGGGCGGCCCTCGACGTGCCCGTGCGGGGCTGGGTCAACCTGCACTTCTCGCTGCTCCCCGCCTGGCGGGGAGCGGCGCCGGTCCAGCACGCGGTGATGGCCGGGGACGAGGTGACCGGCGCGTCGACCTTCCTGATCGAGGAGGGCCTGGACTCCGGCCCCGTCTACGGCGTCCTCACCGAGGAGGTCCGCCCCACCGACACCAGCGGCGACCTGCTCACCCGGCTCGCCTTCGCGGGCGCCGGACTGCTCGCCGCGACCATGGACGGCATCGAGGACGGCACGCTGCACGCCGTTCCGCAGCCGCACGAGGGCGTCACCCTCGCCCCGAAGATCACCGTCGAGGACGCGGAGATCCGGTGGTCCGCCCCCGCGCTGCGCGTGGACCGGGTGGTGCGCGGCTGCACCCCCGCGCCTGGGGCCTGGACCCTCTTCCGCGGCGAGCGGCTCAAGCTGGTCCAGGCCGTGCCCGTCCCGGACCGGACGGACCTGGCCCCCGGCGAGCTGTCGGCGGCCAAGAACAACGTGTACGCGGGCACCGGCTCGCACGCCGTGGAGCTGCTCTGGGTCCAGCCGCAGGGCAAGAAGCCGATGCGGGCCGCCGACTGGGCGCGCGGCGTCCGGATCGCCCCCGGCGAGCTGCTGGGCGGGTAGCCCGCTCCGGGCTGCCGTACGGGGGGCCGGGGGCGGCGACGTACGCTGGGAGGGATCGTCCCCCTCACCCTCAGCGGAGCACCTTTCACGTGAACGACCAGCCGCGACGCCGTCCCGCCAGGCCCCACCGCCGTCCGCAGAAGGACCCGGTCCGCTTCCTCGCCTTCGAGGCGCTCAGGGCCGTCGACGAACGCGACGCGTACGCCAACCTCGTCCTGCCCCCGCTGCTGAAGAAGGCCCGCGCCAAGGGCGACTTCGACAGCCGGGACGCGGCGCTGGCGACCGAGCTGGTCTACGGCACGCTGCGCCGCCAGGGCACGTACGACGCGATCGTGGCGGCCTGCGTCGACCGGCCGCTGCGCGAGGTCGACCCGCCGGTCCTCGACGTGCTGAACATGGGCGTCCACCAACTGCTCGGCACCCGCATCCCCACCCACGCGGCCGTCTCCGCGAGCGTGGAGCTGGCCCGCGTGGTGCTGGGGGAGGGGCGCGCGAAGTTCGTCAACGCGGTGCTGCGCAAGGTCACCGCGCACGACCTCGACGGTTGGCTGGAGCGGGTCGCCCCCTCCTACGAGGAGGACGCCGAGGACCACCTCTCCGTCGTCCACTCCCACCCCCGCTGGATCGTCTCGGCCCTCTGGGACGCGCTGGGCGGCGGGCGCGCGGGCATCGAGGACCTCCTGGAGGCCGACAACGAGCGGCCCGAGGTGACCCTGGCGGCCCGCCCCGGCCGCTCCACCACCGAGGAGCTGACCGAGGCCCTGGGCGAGGACAACGCCCTGCCCGGCCGCTGGTCGCCCTACGCCGTCCGGATGGCGGAGGGCGGCGAGCCCGGCGCGCTGACGGCCGTCCAGGAGGGCCGGGCGGGCGTCCAGGACGAGGGGAGCCAGCTCGTCGCCGCCGCCCTGGCCGCCGCCCCCGTCGAGGGCCGCGACGCCCGCTGGCTCGACGGCTGCGCCGGCCCCGGCGGCAAGGCCGCCCTGCTCGCCGCCCTCGCCGCCGAGCGGGGCGCGAGCCTGCTCGCCGCCGAGAAGCAGCCGCACCGCGCCCGGCTGGTCGAGCGGGCGCTGGCCGGCAACCCCGGCCCGTACCAGGTCGTCACCGCCGACGGCACCCGCCCGCCGTGGCTGCCCGGCAGCTTCGACCGCGTCCTGATGGACGTGCCGTGCTCGGGCCTGGGGGCGCTGGGGGGGGGGCCGGGGGGGCGCGTGGGGGGGGGGGGGGGGCGGCCCGCAGGGGTGTTGTCCCCCCCCCCCCCCCCCCCCTTTCCCGGCGTGGTC
>NZ_JBVJCD010000027.1:33623-77104 GCF_055588985.1 Streptomyces sp. NPDC041970 | reverse complement strand
ACCTCCCCCCCCACCCCCCCCCCCCCCCCCCCCCCCCCCCCCCCCCCCCCCCCCTCGCCCCCCCCCCCCCCCCCCCCCCCCCCCCCCTCCCCCCCCCCCGCCGCGGACCTGGAGGCGTTCGCCCCGCTCCAGCGCGGCCTGCTGCGCGAGGCGCTGAGGGCCGTGCGGGTCGGCGGGGTGGTCGGCTACGCCACCTGCTCGCCGCACCTCGCCGAGACCAGGGTGGTCGTCGAGGACGTGCTCGGGGGCCGGGGCGGGGAGCCGGTGGAGGCGGAGTGGATCGACGCCCGGCCGCTGATGCACGGGGTGCCCGCGCTCGGCGAGGGGCCCGACGTCCAGCTCTGGCCGCATCTGCACGGCACGGACGCGATGTACCTCGCGCTGCTGCGGCGGACCGGCTGAACCCCCGGCCCGTCGGCGTACGGCGGGCCACCGGCCGGATCTCGCGCCCCCGGCGCCGCGCGGGCGACCCGCGGCCGGGCAAAAGAAGAGTAAAGCGCTGGCAAAATGCCCAGAATGGGCGGACTGTGCCGGGCCTGCGGGGCTCCGGTGGCGACCGGGTCGGGGAACCGGCCCGGAACGTGGCAGGCTTGGGGCATGGCGCAGATCAACCCCAGCATCCTGTCCGCCGACTTCGCACGTCTCGCCGAGGAGGCGAAGGCCGTCGAGGGCGCGGACTGGCTCCATGTCGATGTGATGGACAACCACTTCGTGCCCAACCTGACCCTCGGCGTGCCGATCGTCGAGGCGCTGAGCCGGGCCACCGAGACCCCGCTGGACTGCCACCTCATGATCGAGGACGCGGACCGCTGGGCCCCGCAGTACGTCGAGGCCGGAGCCGGGTCCGTCACCTTCCACGCGGAGGCCGCGGCGGCCCCGGTGCGCCTCGCGCGGGAGATCCGCGCCAAGGGGGCGCGGGCCTCGATGGCGCTCAAGCCCGCGACGCCCATCGGGCCGTACGAGGACCTGCTGCCCGAGCTGGACATGCTGCTGATCATGACGGTCGAGCCCGGCTTCGGCGGGCAGGCCTTCCTCGACATCATGCTGCCGAAGATCCGCCGCACCCGTGAGCTGATCAGCAAGCACGGGCTCGAACTGTGGCTCCAGGTCGACGGAGGGGTCTCGGCCGACACCATCGAGCGGTGCGCCGAGGCGGGGGCTGACGTCTTCGTGGCCGGATCGGCGGTCTACGGGGCGAGCGATCCGGCGGCCGCGGTGCGGGAGCTGCGGGCGCGGGCGGAGGCCGCGACGGCCGCCGCCCCGTGGGCGTGCGACCACTGAGCCAAGCGCAGATGAACGCGGCCCGCGGGGCCGGTCAAGGATCGCCGGATCTGACAGGATGAGCGGCGTATCGGGCGTGTGAACAGCAGTGAGGAGATCGCGGTGTCTGGCATCTCGGCGGGTCGGTCAGCCATGCGGATGGGACCCGCGGAGCTGGTGCAGGCGGCGGCCATGGCCCGCCGGTTCTATCTGGAGGGCAAGTCCAAGATCCAGATCGCCGAGGAGTTCGGCGTCAGCCGCTTCAAGGTGGCGCGGGTCCTGGAGACCGCCCTGGAACGCGACCTCGTCCGCATCGAGATCCGGGTCCCGGCCGAGCTGGACGCCGAACGCTCCGACGCCCTGCGCGCCCGCTACGGGCTGCGGCACGCGGTCGTCGTCGAGTCGCCGGCCGACGAGCAGGAGGACGCCCCCGACCCGGAGAACCTGGGCGAGGTCGCGGCCGACCTGCTGGGCGAACTCGTGGCCGAGGGCGATGTGCTCGGCCTGGCCTGGGGCCGCTCCACCATCCACATGGCCGCCGCCCTCGACCGGCTGCCGCCGTGCACGGTCGTCCAACTGACCGGCGTGTACGACGCGGGCACCGCCGAGCGCGGCTCGGTGGAGGCCGTCCGCCGCGCCGCCCAGGTCTCCGGCGGCGAGGCCCACCCCATCTACGCCCCGATGCTGCTGCCCGACCCGGCGACGGCCGCGGCGCTGCGCGAGCAGACCGGCATCGCGCGCGCCTTCGAGTACTTCGACAAGGTGACGGTCGCCGCGGTCTCCATCGGCTCCTGGGAGCCGGGCATCTCCACGGTCCACGACATGCTGTCGGACGCGGAGCGCGCCCACTACGCCTCGCTCGGCGTCGCCGCCGAGATGTCCGCGCACCTCTTCGACGCCGACGGCCGCCGGGTCGGCCGCGACCTGGGCGAGCGCTGCATCACCGTGGAGGCGGACCGGCTGCGCCGCATCCCCGAGGTGGTGGCGATCGCGGGCGGCCAGCGCAAGGCGGCGGCGATCGGGGCGGTCCTGCGCTCCGGCCTGGTCACCAGCCTGGTGACGGACACCGCCGCGGCGGACTACCTGCTCACCGAGTCCCCGGCCGGGGTCCGCCCGGCGCTGGACCGCGCCGACCCGGACGGGGAGTGACCCGGCGCCGCGACGGCCGAGGGCCGTGCACCCCTCGGGGCGCACGACCCTCGGTATGCGGACGCGGGTCTCAGTCGGCCCGCCGGGCTCCGGACGAGCGGGGGGCGAGCCCGGCGCGGGCGGGCGGGACGCCCAGCACGGTCTCCTCCAGATACTCGTCCGGCTCCTCGTACTGGCCCACGTCGGCGGGGTTGTAGCGCGGCGTCTGGCGGGACCAGTCCAGGTTGCCGCGCATCCAACTGCGCATCCCGTCGAGATAGGGCGCCAGCGTCCCGGTGAGCTCCGGATACGTCTCCAGCAGCTCGCGCTCGGCGGTCAGGAACCGCTCGGTTTCGTCGGCTATCCGCTCCGCGACGTGGTCCAGCGCCTCCTGCTCGCCGAGGCCGCGGTGGTGGCGGACCAGGTGGACGAGGTTGTGGATCTCGCCGAGCACCTGCTCCTTCTCGAAGGAGTAGACGTCGTTGGCCCAGCACACGTGGTTGCACGAGGCTTCCAGGGCGGTGATGAACCGGGCGTCGTTGTGGAGGGACTCGGGGGCCTCGATGCCCGCCACGATCTCTATGAGGTCCATGCAGACGTGGATGGCCCCGGTGTGCCGCCGCTTGGCGATGTACGTCTCCTCCGCCGGCACCACGCCCGCGGCCCGGTTCCCCGCCTCCCAGGTCGTGGCCGTGGTGAGGTAGGTCATCAGGTGCCAGCCGAAGCGGGTGCGCCAGTGGGGCGCGGCCAGCGGCGTCGTACGCCCCCACAGGTCGGCGAGGGCGATCACGGCGGCCGGGAGCTCCTCGCCCGGCAGCGGCTCGGGGGCCGACCCGTCGACCACCGCCCGCATCCGGTCGACCACGTCGCGCACCCGCTCGGGCGAACGTCCCAGATGGCCGTCGTCGAGCTGGTCGTCGACCAGGAAGAGCCAGACGAACCAGTCGGCCACCAGGTCGAGGTGGTCGGCGTCGGCCGTGGGGTAGACCATGCCGACGAACGCCCCGAAATCGGCTTGTTCGAAGCGGTTCCTCGCGGACTCGCGGTGCACCAGTCCCGTCCGCCGGGTCCAGGCGTTCAGATGCCCGCGGGTGCGGTCCACGTGCGGGTTGGTCCGCGACGGGAACGGGCAGTGGATGTCCGGCAGTTCGCTGTCCACGGGCGGACCTTGATCCTTTCCGGTCGAACGGTGTGCCCGGGGGCGCCGACGAGCCGGAGCGGCGTCGCGGAAGACCCCCGAGACCTGCGGCTTTGAAGCTACCCGAGGCTCTGTCACCCGGTCCAGGGATGGTGATCACGAATGCTTCGAATCGTGTTCGGGTAGGGTCCGTGGGCAAGGCAGGTTCTGCTTGCCCGGAGCCCCCGGCCGCCTCTATCGGAGGAACAGACGAACGCGGGGGTCTTTTGCTGTGCCTTCGGGAAGACGGCCTGCACCGTTTCGTATGAAAAAATGAGTGTTATGCGTTTTCTTGAGCCGGGCACCGGTCGCCACACAGAGTCCCCCGCGGTCCCGTACGACCTCACGTACGACGACGTCTTCATGGTCCCGCGCCGCTCCGCGGTCGGCTCGCGACAGGGGGTGGACCTCTCCTCGCCGGACGGCACCGGCACCACCATCCCCCTCGTGGTCGCCAACATGACCGCCATCGCGGGGCGCCGGATGGCCGAGACCGTCGCCCGCCGCGGCGGGCTCGTGGTCATCCCCCAGGACATCCCGATGGAGGTCGTCACCGACGTCATCGCCTGGGTCAAGACGCGCCACCTCGTCCTCGACACCCCGATCGAGCTGGCCCCCTCCCAGACCGTCGCCGACGCCCTGTCGCTGCTGCCCAAGCGCGCGCACGGCGCGGGCGTCGTCGTCGACGCCGACCGCCGCCCGGTCGGCGTCGTCACCGACCACGACCTCACCGGCGTGGACCGCTTCACCCAGCTCTCCCAGGTGATGTCGAAGGACCTGGTGGTGCTGGACGCGGACATCGACCCGCGCGACGCGTTCAACAAGCTCGACGGCGCCAACCGCAAGCTCGCCCCCGCCGTGGACGCGGACGGCCGCCTGGTCGGCATCCTCACCCGCAAGGCCGCCCTGCGCGCCACCCTCTACACCCCCGCCACCGACGCTCGCGGCCGGCTGCGCGTCGCCGCCGCCGTCGGCATCAACGGCGACGTGGCGGGCAAGGCCCGGCAGTTGCTGGAGGCGGGCGTCGACACCCTCGTGGTGGACACCGCCCACGGCCACCAGGAGTCCATGATCAGCGCGGTCCGGGCCGTCCGGGCGCTCGACCCGCGGGTGCCGATCGTCGCGGGCAACGTCGTGGCCGCCGAGGGCGTGCGCGACCTGATCGAGGCGGGCGCGGACATCATCAAGGTCGGCGTCGGCCCCGGCGCCATGTGCACCACCCGGATGATGACCGGCGTCGGCCGCCCGCAGTTCTCGGCCGTCCTGGAGTGCGCCGCCGAGGCGAGGAAGCACGGCAAGCACGTCTGGGCGGACGGCGGCGTCCGGCACCCGCGCGACGTGGCCATGGCGCTCGCGGCCGGCGCGTCCAACGTGATGATCGGCTCCTGGTTCGCCGGTACGTACGAGTCGCCCGGCGACCTCCAGCAGTCCGCCGACGGCCGCTTCTACAAGGAGTCCTTCGGGATGGCCTCGGCCCGCGCCGTGAAGAACCGCACCTCGGAGGAGTCCGCGTACGACCGGGCCCGCAAGGGCCTCTTCGAGGAGGGCATCTCCACCTCGCGGATGTTCCTCGACCCCACCCGTCCGGGCGTCGAGGACCTGATCGACTCCATCATCGCGGGCGTCCGGTCCTCCTGCACCTACGCGGGCGCCGCCTCCCTGGAGGAGTTCGCCGAGAAGGCGGTCGTCGGCGTCCAGAGCGCGGCCGGATACGCCGAGGGCAAGCCCCTGCACGCCAGTTGGAACTGACTCCCGCGCCAGTGGGGACCGACTCCCCGCCACAACCGGACCCCGCCCCTCCCCGCCTTCCGCGCCGGGAGGGGCGGGGTCCTCGCGGTCCGTCCGAGATGGCCGGGGAGACGCTTCAACCAGGTTTAATCTTCAGTAACATGAAGCGGACTCAGCTACCCGCCCCTCTGCGGTAAGGGATCTCATGTCCTTCTTCACTGACCTGGCCCATCAGTACATCGACGGCGACTGGAGGCCGGGGAAGGGGTCCTGGGACATCATCGACTTCAACCCGTACAACGGGGAGAAGCTCGCCTCGATCCCCGTCGCCACCGCCGAGGAGGTCGACCAGGCATACCGCGCGGCCGAGCGGGCCCAGCGCGCGTGGGCGGAGACCAACCCGTACAGCAGGCGGACCGTGCTGGAGCGGGCGCTGCGGATCGTCGAGGAGCGCGAGCAGGAGATCAGCGACGCGATCGCCGCCGAACTCGGCGGCACCCGGCTGAAGGCCGCCTTCGAACTGCACCTGGCCAAGGAGTTCCTCCGCGAGGCCGTCCAGCTCGCCCTGCGCCCCGCCGGCCAGATCCTCCCCTCGCCGACCGAGGGCAAGGAGAACCGCGTCTACCGCGTGCCCGTGGGCGTCGTCGGCGTCATCAGCCCCTTCAACTTCCCCTTCCTGCTCTCCCTCAAGTCCGTCGCGCCCGCCCTCGCCCTCGGCAACGCCGTCGTCCTCAAGCCGCACCAGAACACCCCGGTCTGCGGCGGCACCCTGCTGGCCAAGATCTTCGAGGACGCGGGGCTGCCCGCCGGCCTGCTGAACGTCGTCGTCACCGACATCGCGGAGATCGGCGACACCCTGCTGGAGCACCCCGTGCCGCAGGTCATCTCCTTCACCGGCTCCGACAAGGTCGGCCGCCACGTCGCGACCGTCTGCGCGGCCCACCTCAAGCGCGCCGTCCTCGAACTCGGCGGCAACAGCGCGTTGATCGTGCTCGACGACGCCGACCTCGACTACGCGGTCGACGCGGCGGTCTTCAGCCGGTACGTCCACCAGGGCCAGGTCTGCATGGCCGCCAACCGCATCCTGGTCGACCGCGCCGTGGAGCGGGAGTTCACCGAGAAGTTCGTCGCCAAGGTCGCCTCGCTCACCGTCGGGGACCCGGCCGACCCGGCCACCCAGATCGGCCCCCTGATCAACTCCTCGCAGGCCGAGTCCATCGCCAAGCTCGTCGACCAGACCGTGGCGGCCGGCGCGACGGCCCTGCTGCACGGCCGCGTCGAGGGCAACCTCGTCAGCCCCTCCGTGCTGACCGGCCTCGCCGCCGACTCGCCCGTCCTGCACCAGGAGATCTTCGGCCCCGTCGCCCTGCTCATCCCGTTCGACGGCGAGGACGAGGCCGTCCGCATCGCCAACGACACCCCCTACGGGCTCAGCGGCGCCGTGCACACCGGCAACATCGAGCGCGGGGTGCGGGTCGGGCAGCGCATCCACACCGGCATGGTCCACATCAACGACGGCACCGTCCACGACGAGCCCATCGTCCCCTTCGGCGGCGAGAAGAGTTCGGGCCTCGGACGGCTGAACGGCGACTCGATGGTCGAGGCCTTCACCACCCACAAGTGGATCTCCATCCAGCACGGCCGCTCGCGGTTCCCCTTCTGAACCTCCGCCGCGCCGGGCGAGGCCGGCGCGGGCGGCCCGTGGTGTACTGCGACTACCGCGGGCGGCGGCCCGGCCCCCCGCGGCGGGACGGGGGAGCGGAGCCGTCCGCCCCCGCCCGCAGCCGCCCCACCGCAGAGAAGTGAACCGCCCGACGTGCGCCTGAACGACCTCGACGAACGCATCGTCCACGCCCTCGCCGAAGACGCCCGGCGCTCCTACGCCGACATCGGCGCCCTCATCGGGCTCTCCGCCCCCGCCGTCAAGCGCCGGGTCGACCGGCTGCGGGCCGAAGGCGCGATCACCGGCTTCACCGTGCGCGTCGACCCGGCGGCGCTGGGCTGGGAGACCGAGGGGTTCATCGAGATCTACTGCAGCCGCAACACCTCCCCGGACGCCATCCGGCAGGGCCTCGCCCGCTTCCCGGAGATCGCCTCGGCCTCCACGGTGACCGGGGACGCGGACGCGGTGGTACAGGTCTTCGCCGCGGACATGCGCCACTTCGAGCAGGTTCTGGAGCGCATCGCGGGCGAGCCGTACGTCGAGCGGACGAAGTCGGTGCTGGTGCTCTCGCCGCTGCTGCGGCGCTACTCCTCGGGGGCCCCGTCCGCCTGATCCCGGCGGCGCCCCGGACGGCGGAGCCGTGGCCGAGATCACCCCTCTGACCTGCGCTGACGCCCGACGCAACGATTCGCCGCCGCAGGCCATCCGCACGCAACGAACCGACGGTCGATGCGCAACGTCCGCGCCTTGTCGGGGTCGGAGCGGGACACGTACCTTCGATACGTCTCCCCACCCCTCCCGCCCCGCCCGAGGTCAGTCATGCCGCCGTTGCGCACCGCCCTGCTCCAGAGTTCCGGCCGGCCCGGAGCCGTCGCCGCGAACCTCCAGGCGCTGGACGAGGCGGCGGGCCGGGCCGCCGCGGCGGGGGCCCGGCTGCTCGTCAGCCCCGAGCTGTTCCTGACCGGGTACGCCATCGGCGACGCCGTGCCGGAGCTGGCCGAGCCGGCGGACGGGCCCGGCCGCCGGGCCGTCGCCGAGATCGCCGTACGCCACGGCCTCGCCGTCCTGTACGGCTACCCGGAGCGCGACGGCGAGCGGATCTTCAACGCCTCCCAGCTCGTCGCCCCCGACGGCGCACCGCTCGCCAACTACCGCAAGACCCACCTCTTCGGCTGCTTCGAGCAGGAGTGGTTCACCCCCGGCGAGCAGACCGTGGTCCAGGCCGATCTGGACGGCGTCCGCATCGGCCTGCTGATCTGCTACGACGTCGAGTTCCCGGAGAACGTCCGGGCGCACGCCCTGGCCGGCACCGACCTGCTGCTGGTGCCCACCGCGCAGATGCACCCCTTCCAGTTCGTCGCCGAATCCGTCGTCCCCGTAAGGGCCTTCGAAAGCCAGATGTACGTGGCGTACGTCAACCGCACCGGCCCCGAGGGCGAGTTCGAGTTCGTCGGGCTGAGCTGCCTCGCCGGGCCCGACGGCACCGTGCGCACCCGCGCCGGGCGCGGCGAGGAGCTGGTGGTCGGCGACGTCGACCCGGAGTTCCTCGCGGCCTCGCGGGCGGCCAACCCGTATCTGGCCGACCGCCGCCCCGGCCTCTACGGCTCCCTCGCCTGAGTCGGCCCCCTCCCTCTTCCCGTATCCGCGTATCCGCGCAAGGAGTCCGCCCCATGACGTCCACGGTGCCCAACGCCGTCCAGCACACCGACGCCTCGGCCCCGCCGATCACCATGTTCGGCCCGGACTTCCCGTACGCGTACGACGACTTCCTCGCCCATCCGGCCGGGATCGGGCAGATCCCGGCCACCGAGCACGGCACCGAGGTCGCCGTCATCGGCGGCGGGCTCTCCGGGATCATCGCCGCCTACGAGCTGATGAAGATGGGGCTCAAGCCCGTCGTCTACGAGGCCGACCGCATCGGCGGCCGGCTGCGCACGGTCGGCTTCGACGGCTGCGACCCCTCCCTCACCGCCGAGATGGGCGCGATGCGCTTCCCGCCCTCCTCCACGGCGCTCCAGCACTACATCGACCTGGTGGGCCTGGAGACGCGGCCCTTCCCCAATCCGCTCTCCCCGGCCACGCCCTCGACCGTCGTGGACCTCAAGGGCGAGTCGCACTACGCCCGGACCATCGACGACCTGCCCCAGGTCTACCGCGACGTGGCCGACGCCTGGGGCGCGTGCCTGGAGGAGGGCGCCGACTTCTCCGACATGAACCGGGCGCTGCGCGAGCGCGACGTGCCGCGCATCCGGGAGATCTGGTCCCGGCTCGTCGAACGCCTCGACAACCAGACGTTCTACGGCTTCCTCTGCGCCTCCGAGGCGTTCGCGTCCTTCCGGCACCGCGAGATCTTCGGCCAGGTCGGCTTCGGCACCGGCGGCTGGGACACCGACTTCCCCAACTCCATCCTGGAGATCCTGCGGGTCGTCTACACCGAGGCCGACGACCACCACCGCGGCATCGTCGGCGGCAGCCAGCAGCTCCCGCTGCGCCTGTGGGACCGCGAGCCGCGGAAGATCGTCCACTGGCCGCTGGGCACCTCGCTCTCCTCCCTGCACGGCGGCGATCCGCGCCCCGCCGTCACCCGGCTGACCCGCACCGCCGGGAACCGGATCACGGTCACCGACGCCGCGGGCGACATCCGCACCTTCCGGGCCGCGGTCTTCACCGGCCAGTCCTGGCTGCTCCTGTCCAAGATCGACTGCGATGACGCGCTCTTCCCGATCGACCACTGGACGGCGATGGAGCGCACCCACTACATGGAGTCGTCCAAGCTGTTCGTGCCGGTCGACCGGCCGTTCTGGCTGGACAAGGACGAGGTGACGGGCCGCGACACCATGTCGATGACGCTCACCGACCGGATGACCCGCGGCACCTACCTGCTGGACGACGGACCCGACAGGCCCGCCGTCATCTGCCTCTCCTACACGTGGTGCGACGACAGCCTGAAGTGGCTGCCGCTCTCCCCGCGGGAGCGGATGGAGGTGATGCTCAAGTCGCTCGGCGAGATCTACCCGAACGTCGACATCCGCAGCCACGTCATCGGCAACCCGGTGACCGTCTCCTGGGAGAACGAGCCCTACTTCATGGGCGCGTTCAAGGCGAACCTGCCCGGCCACTACCGCTACCAGCGCCGGCTGTTCACGCACTTCATGCAGGACCGGCTGCCCGCCGACAAGCGGGGCCTGTTCCTGGCGGGCGACGACATCTCCTGGACGGCGGGCTGGGCCGAGGGGGCCGTGCAGACCGCGCTGAACGCGGTGTGGGGCGTCATGCACCAGTTCGGCGGGGCCACCGACCCGACCAACCCCGGCCCCGGCGACGTCTTCGACGAGATCGCCCCGGTGGAGCTCCCGGAGGACTGAACGGGCCGAGCCGCCCGGTCCCGCCCGAAGGTGCGGGACCGGGCGGCTCGCGGCGTCCCGGCGTCCCCGGCGCAGGGCCGGGGCGTACGGCTCAGGGCTTCCGGGGCCCGGCGTCCTCGTCGTAGGCGGAGGTCCCGGAGTCCAGCAGCGGTTCCTGGGTCTTGAGGTGCGCGGGGGCGAAGGCGCGCAGCACGTGGTAGCCGGTGATCACCACGATGGTGCCGAGCGCGATGCCGCCCAGCTCGAAGGTGTCGGTGATCTTCAGGCTGACCCCGCCGACGCCGATGATGATGCCCGCGGCGGCCGGGACGAGGTTGAGCGGGTTGCGCAGGTCCACCCGGCCGTTGAGCCAGATCTGCGCGCCGAGCAGGCCGATCATCCCGTACAGGATCACGGTGATCCCGCCGAGCACGCCGCCGGGGATCGCGGCGACGACCGCGCCGAACTTGGGGCACAGGCCGAAGAGCAGGGCGAAACAGGCCGCCGCCCAGTACGCGGCGGTCGAGTAGACCCGCGTCGCGGCCATCACGCCGATGTTCTCGGAGTACGTGGTGTTGGGCGGTCCGCCCACCGCGGTGGAGAGCATGGACGCCGCCCCGTCCGCCGCGATGGCGGTGCCGAGCTTGTCGTCCAGCGAGTCGCCGGTCATCTCGCCGACGGCCTTCACATGCCCGGCGTTCTCCGCGACCAGCGCGATCACCACGGGCAGCGCCACCAGGATCGCGGACCACTCGAAGCTCGGCGCGTGGAAGGACGGCAGCCCGATCCAGTCGGCCGACCCGACGGCCGAGAGGTCCAGCCGCCAGTGGTCGACGGCCTCTCCGCCGCCCACGGGGGAGTGGATCTGGCCGAACACCAGGTCCAGGAGCCAGGAGAGCGCGTATCCGAAGACCAGCCCCAGGAAGATCGCGATCCGGGAGAGGAAGCCGCGCAGGCACACCACGGCCAGGCCGGTGAACAGCATCACCGCCAGCGCCGTCCACTGGTCCTGCGGCCAGTACGTCGACGCGGTCACCGGCGCCAGGTTGAAGCCGATCAGCATCACCACCGCGCCCGTCACCACCGGCGGCATCGCCGCGTGGATGATCCGCGCGCCGAACCGCTGCACCGCGAGGCCCACCAGGAACAGCGCCGCACCGACCACCAGCACCGCGCCGGTGACCGTGGCGCTGCTGCCGCCGCTCGCCCGGATGGTGGCCGCGACCCCGACGAACGAGAGCGAGCACCCCAGATAGCTGGGCACCCGGCCCCTGGTCGCCAGCAGGAAGATCGCCGTGGCGACGCCGGACATCATGATCGCGAGGTTCGGGTCGAGCCCCATCAGCACCGGGGCGACGAACGACGCCCCGAACATCGCCACGACGTGCTGCGCGCCCAGTCCGAACGTACGGGGCCAGGAGAGCCGCTCGTCGGGGCGCACCACCGCTCCGGGCGCGGGGGTCTTCCCGTCGCCGTGCAAGGTCCAGCGCACGCCGAGGCTCATGGTTGCTCCCTGAAGGTCTGCTCGGTGCGCCGGCCGGTCTGCGACCCGGTGTTCGGAATTCACCTGCGGAAAAGATCCACGCCATGGTAATGGTGCGGCGGGTGGTGCGCTGCCGCGCGGTGGCCCCGCGGCGGCGCGCCGCCCGCCGGTCCCGCGCCGGTCAGCCCCCCGCGGGGCGCTTCGCCGGGTCCGGGCCGAGCGAGGAGCCGGCGACCTTGCGGTCGCCCGCGCGCAGCACCCCGGCGCCCAGCACCAGCCCGAACGCCAGCACCGTCACCACGCCGAACGAGACCACCAGCGAGGTCGCCTCGGCCAGCGAGCCGATCGCGGAGGGGGCGATCAGCCCCGAGGTGTACGTGATGGTGGCGACGCCCGCGATGGCCTGGCTCGGGTTGGGGCCGCTGCGCCCGGCCGCCGCGAAGGCCAGCGGGACCACGACCGCCACGCCGAGGCCCAGCAGCCCGAAGCCGCACAGGGCCGCCGCCGGGCCGGGCGAGAGCACCACGAGCGCGCCGCCCGCCGTGGCCAGCAGGCCGCCGGTGCGCACCGTGCGCACCGCGCCGAACCGGTCGACGATCCGGTCCCCGGCGATCCGCGCCACCGCCATCATCAGGGCGAACGCGGTGGTGGACGCCGCCGCGAGGCCGTCCGAGCTGCCCAGGACGTCCCGCAGGTAGACCGCCGACCAGTCCAGGCTCGCGCCCTCGGCGAACACCGAGCAGAAGCCCACGGCTCCGATGACCAGCGCCGACCTCGGCGGCAGCGTGAAGCGCGGCGGCGGCTCCTCGTCGGGGCTGCCGCGCAGGTCGAGGACGCCCCGGCAGGCGAGCAGGCCCAGCGTGGTGAGCACCAGCGCGGCGAGGGAGTGGTGCAGCCGGGCGTCCGCCCCGATGTGCGCGGCGACCGTGCCCGCCGCCGAGCCGATCAGCGCGCCCATGCTCCACATGCCGTGCAGCCCGGACATGATCGACCGGTCGAGCCGGTTCTCCACCTCGACGCCCAGGGCGTTCATCGCCACGTCGGACATGCCCGCCGTCGCCCCGTAGGCGAACAGCGCCGCGCACAGGGTGAGCAGGTTCGGGGAGAGCGCGGGCAGGACCAGCGACAGCGTCCACAGCGCCAGCAGCCCGCGCAGCGCGGTCCGCGCGCCGAAGCGGTGGCTGATCCGGCCGGCCAGCGGCATCGCTATGGACGCGCCGATCGCCGGAAAGGCCAGGGCGAGGCCGAGCTGGCCCGCGCTGATCCCGGCGTGGTCCTGGATCCACGGCACCCGCGTGGCGAAACTGCCGGTCACCGCCCCGTGCACGGTGAAGACGGCGGCCACCGCGAAGCGGGCCCGCCGCACCTGTTCCCCACTGTGGACCGTGGCGATCGGGTCGTCCCTCATACCGTCGTGCCCTCCCTCGAAATCGTGGAGGGCCGGCGGACCGGACGCTCCCCTGCGACGATGCTGGCGTAAACTATCAGGAACCCTGCCTGATAAAGAGAAGACGTCCGCGCCGGGTCACGAGGGCGGAGCAGGGCTCTGGAAGGATTCCCGCCATGCCCGCATCACCGAGCACGGCTCGGGCCATCAACGACCGGCTCGCCCTGCGCCTGCTCCAGCGGGACGGTCCGCTGACCGCCGCGCAGCTCAAGACGCTGACCGGGCTCTCCCGCCCCACCGTGGCCGACCTCGTCGAACGGCTCCAGGACGCGGGCCTGGTCCGGGTCGTCGGCGAGTCGGGGGCCGCCCGCCGGGGACCGAACGCCCGGCTGTACGGGATCGTCGCCGACCGCGCCCACCTCGCGGCCCTCGACGTGCGGACCGGCAGCGTCAGCGTGGTCGTCGCCGATCTGCTGGGGGCCACCCTCGCCGAGGGGACGCTGCCCATCGGCACCGGCGCCGGCACCGGCTGGGCCGTCGAGCGGGCCGCCGCCCTCCTGGAGCGCACCGCCCGCGCGGCGGGGGAGGCGCCGCTGCACAGCGTCGGCGTCGGCGCCCCCGGCCTGATCGACCCGGCCACCGGCGAGCTGCGCGGCGCCTCCGCGCTGCCCGCTTGGCACCGGGGTCTGGTGGGGGAGTTGCGGCGGCGGCTGCCGGCGACCGTCCTGGTGGAGAACGAGACCAACCTGGCGGCCGTCGCGGAGCACCGGGCGGGCGCCGCCCGCGACCGGGAGACGTTCGTCATGCTCTGGCTCGGCCAGGGCGTCGGGGCGGCGGTGATGCTCGACGGGAAGCTGCGCCAGGGAGCGTCCGGCGGCGCGGGGGAGATCGGCTTCCTCCCCGTCCCCGGCGTGGCCGGCCTCCCCTCGGCGGTCGACTGCCACGGGGGCTTCCACTCCCTGGTGGGCGCGGCCGCCGTGTGCGCGCTGGCCGCCCGCCACGGGCTCCTGGCCCCCGGCCCGGTCCGCGTGGGCGGGGAGGGGGAGGCCGCCGCGGAGGCGGTGCGGGCCGCGCTGGAGCGGGGGGCGCGGGGCGAGCCGTTCCTGGGCGAGCTGGCCGACCGGCTCGCGATCGGGGCGGCCGCCGTCGCCGCGGTGCTCGATCCCGGCTGCGTGCTCCTGGCGGGGGCCGTCGGCCACGCGGGCGGGGCCGCCCTCGCGGCCCGCGTCGAGGAGCGGCTGGCCGCGGTGTCGCCGCTGCGCACGGAGGTCCGCGCCGGTTCGCTGGGCGACGGGGCCGTGCTGCGCGGCGCGCTGCTGGCCGCCCGCGACGCGGCGCAGGACGCGCTGTTCGCACCCGCCGGCTGAGCCCCGCCCGCGGGCGGGGCGGTACGGAGGGCGGGCCCTCCTGAGCGCGGCCCCGCCCCGGAAGACGCGCGAAGCCCCGGCGCCGGGCGCCGGGGCTTCGCGGTGTGGGGGGTGGAAGCCCGACGGTGAGCGGGGGCGGCCCACTCACCGCCGGGCGGTCGGGGGGAGGGGCTCAGCAGGCGCCGAGGTCCTTCCAGACGCCCCACTGGCCGGTGGTGCCGGGCGTCTCGCCCTTCGTCCACCACTGGGCCCTCCACTGGCGGCCGGTGTGGCTGACGGTGGAGCCGCCGCCGTACTCGGTGGTCGCGTTCCAGGCCGGGGCCGAGCAACTGCCCGGCTGGGTCGGCGTGGGCGTCGGGGTCGGCGTCGGGGTGGGGCCGGTCGGGTCCGGGGTCGGCGTCGGGGTCGGCGTCGGACCGGTGCCCGAGCCGGGCTCGACCAGGGTGGCGCCCCGAGCCAGGTCACCGGCGAGGGAGTAGGACTTGCCGCCGAAGGTGACGGTCCAGTTCGACGGGGTGGAGGTCGGCAGGTAGTAGACGAAGTCCAGCTCCACCGAGGCTCCGGGCGCGAGCGTCTGCCAGGCGGGCAGCTTCAGCGAGACGCGGTTGTAGGGGCCCTTGAGGCCGCCGACGTTGCCGGCCGCCGTGTGGTCGCTGCGGACGATCGCGGTGCCGAAGCCGGACTGGTCCTTGGCGTTGGCCGGGGCGGAGGTGGAGTAGTCGAACTGGAACTCCGTGCCGCCGGGCAGCGTGGTCCGGGTCCGGTTGGTGATCTTCAGCTTCGGGCTGATCGGGTAGTTGGAGTCGCCCAGCGCGAACTGGCCGAAGGAGACGTCGATGTCGACGGCCTCGGTGGGCAGGGCGACCGTGGAGCGCTTCGCGCCGTACGGGGCGGCCGACTTGAACGCGTCGTACATCGTGTTGGTCAGCGTGGAGCCGGTCTCGTACTGCCCCTTGGCGGCGTTCCACTGGTAGTCGCCCGCCAGCTCCCAGATCATCGTGCCGCCGATGCCCTTGTCCACCACGTAGTCGGCCTTAGCCTTCACGGACTGCTCGTCCTCGGTGGAGAGGAAGACCTTCTTCTGGGCGTTCCACAGCCACGGCGCGACCAGCGTGGAGTCGTACTTGCGGACGTACTGGCCGGTCAGCCGGGTGCCCGCGGGGAAGCCGTAGTCGGTGAGGTAGTCGCCGACGATGCCCTTCTCCAGGTTCTTCGCGTGCCACATCGGGTTGGAACCGGCCGGCGACTCCTGGCCGTTGGCGTCCTTGTCGTGCCACAGGTTGTCGATGCCGACCGCGCCGTCACCGCACTTGGTCAGGCCGGCGCCCGCCGGGCAGGTCGTCGCGGCGGCCTTGCCCCACAGGCCGTCGGTGCCGCCCTGGACGTTCTTGAAGCCGCGGGTGTAGTACGGCAGGCCGATGTTGATGCGGCCGGCCGGCATCGAGCCGCGGAAGTAGTGGTAGGCCCAGTCGGTGTTGAGGTAGCCGAGCCCGCCGTACTGGGAGGTGGTGTAGACGCCCGCCTGCGCCAGCTCGTTGTCCTTGCCGTCGTCGAACAGCGAGGCGTTCGGACCGACGTACTCGTTCCACGCGCCGTGCAGGTCGTAGGACATGATGTTGACGTAGTCCAGGTACTTCTGCATCTGGTACGTCTCCATGCCCCGCAGCAGGTAGCCGGAGGAGGGGGCGGCGACGGTCAGCAGGTAGTGCTTGCCGTCGGCGGCGCCCGCGCGGTCGAGCTTCTCGCGCAGGGTCTTCATCAGGGCGTCGTAGCCCTTGACCAGGCCGGCGCGGCGGCCGTTGGCCAGGGTGTGGTCCAGCGGGTTGCCCGCGTCCTTCATGGACGTGGCGTACTCGTAGTCGATGTCGACGCCGTTGAAGCCGTACTTCTTGACGAAGGAGACGGCCGAGTCGGCGAAGGTGTTGATGCCCGCCTGGTTGACCGAGCCGTCGGCGTTGGTGGCCATCGCGTAGAAGCCGCCGGAGTCGACGCGCTTGCCGTCCGGGCCGAAGTAGCCGCCGGTCTCGGCCCAACCGCCCACGGAGACCAGGGTCTTCACGTCGGGGTGCTGCTTCTTGTACTTGGTCAGCAGGTTGAAGTGGCCCTTGTAGGGGAGCGTCGGGTCCATCTCGGCGCCGGGCACACCGGGCCAGGTCATGCCGGTGGAGGCGTTGTCGGCGCCGTCGGGGCCGACCGAGAGCTTGTTGGAGCCGTCGACGTGGGCGAAGGCGTAGTTGAGGTGCGTGACCTTGTCCCACGGGATGTCGGAGACGAGGTAGGCGTCCTTGCCGTCCTTGCCGGTACGCCAGTTGGTGAAGTATCCGATCACGCGGCGCTTGTGGTCGGCGCCCATCTTCTCGCGTCCCTCGCCGTCGTAGACGGAGCAGTAGGGGACGTCGACGCCGGGGGTCTTGTAGAGCCCGTCGGGACGACAGGACTCCTGGTCGGCGGCGGCGGCCGACGGGGTGGCGGCGAGGGAGCCCATCAGCAGCCCGGCGACGGCGGCGCCGGCGGCGAGCAGGGAGGCTCTCGCTCGGGTGGGGGACAGCATGTGGTCGTTCCTCCTGGGGAGGTCGGCAGAACACAACTGGCGAAAAAGGGGATGGGTCGTGTCGGGGTCCTGGTGTGCGCACACCGCCGGACCGAACCTCGGAGGTGACGCAGAGATTAAGAGGACTAGACCAGAGCGTCAATAGGTCTGGACCTTTTGTGAAGATGTTCCTGTCGATTTCCCGCCGACGAGAACGCGCCAGCCATCCTGTGACCCAGGCCACATCGCTCACCCGCATGGCCGACGGGCGTCCATGGCAGACTGGTCGCGTACCAGTAGCAGCGCACTCCGGGGTCGGTGCAATTCCGAACCGGCGGTTACAGTCCGCGACCCGTCCGCAGCCAGCGGCCGGTTGACCAGGTGAAATTCCTGGACCGACGGTTAAAGTCCGGATGGGAGGCAGTGCGCGGCGGTTCGTCATCGGTACGCCGCCGTCGGCGGACGCCCGGCCCGGAGCATCCGGGACCCCGGCGTCACGTCCTCGTATCCCGGCGTATCCGCTGCCGATCCGCTTCACCTGTCGTCACCGACAGCCCCGGAGTCCGTGCCCGAAGAGGCAGGAGGACCCGGTGGCCACCGCAGCCGACATCACCGCCATGCGCCGAGCCGTCGCGCTCGCGGCGCGCGGTCTCGGCTCCACCAGCCCCAACCCGGTCGTCGGGTGCGTGATCACCGACGCCGCCGGGCAGCCGGCCGGCGAAGGCTTCCACCAGCGCGCCGGAGGGCCGCACGCCGAGGTCCACGCCCTGCGCGCGGCCGGCGCACGGGCCCGCGGCGGCACCGCCTACGTCACCCTCGAACCCTGCGACCACACCGGCCGCACCGGCCCCTGCGCCCAGGCCCTCCTGGACGCCGGGATCAGCCGGGTCGTGTACGCGGTCGACGACCCCGACCCGCGGGCCGCCGGCGGCGGCGACACCCTGCGCCGGGCCGGGGTCCGGGTGGAGCGGGGCCTCCTCGCCGAGGAGGCCGGGGCGGGCAACGCCGCCTGGCTGACCTCGGTGCGCCTCGGGCGCCCGTACGTCCGCTGGAAGTACGCCGCCACGCTCGACGGCCGGATCGCCGCCGCCGACGCCACCAGCCGCTGGATCACCTCGCCCGAGGCCCGCGCCGACGTCCACCGGCTCCGCGCCGAGGCCGACGCCGTGGTCGTGGGCTCCGGCACCGCCCGCGCCGACGACCCCCATCTGGGCGTACGCGGCGTCGACGGCGCCGTCCAGCCGCTGCGGGTCGTCGTCGACACGGACGCCACCGCCGTCCGGCCCGGCGCACGGGTCCTGGACGACACCGCGCCCACCCTCGTCGCCGTCGCCGACGACGCCCCGGCCGGGGACCTCCCCGAGAAAGCCGTGCTGCGCCTGCCGCGCGCCTTGGGCGGACCGGGCCTGGACCTCGCGGCCCTCCTCGCAGCCCTGCACGCGCGCGGGGTCCGCTCCGTGCTCCTCGAAGGCGGGCCCACCCTCGCCGGGGCCTTCGTCGCGGCGGGAGCGGTCGACCAGGTCGTCGGCTACCTCGCCCCGGTGCTGCTCGGCGCGGGCCCCGCCGCCCTCGGCGACGCCGGAATCCCCACCCTCTCGAAGGCGTTGCGGCTCGACGTGGTCGAGACCGTCCGCATCGGCCCCGATCTGCGCGTCACCGCCGTCCCCGCCCCTGCTCGGAAGGGAAACTGAGTGTTCACCGGAATCGTCGAAGAACTGGGCGAGGTCACCGCCGTCGAGCGCCTGGCGGACGCCTCCCGCTTCCGGGTCCGCGGCCCCCTGGTCACCGAGGGCGCGGCCCACGGCGACTCCATCGCGGTGAACGGCGTCTGCCTCACCGTCGTGGAGAGCGGCGGCGGCGAGTTCACCGCCGACGTCATGGCCGAGACGCTGAAACGCTCCGCCCTCGGCGCCCTGGCCGCCGGCTCGCGGGTCAACCTGGAGCGCCCGATGGCGCTCGGCGCCCGGCTCGGCGGCCACATCGTCCAGGGGCACGTGGACGGCACCGGCGCCGTCCTGGAGCGCACCCCCTCGGAGCACTGGGAGATCGTGAAGGTCTCCCTGCCGCCCGCGCTGAGCCGCTACGTCGTGGAGAAGGGCTCCATCACCGTCGACGGGGTGAGCCTCACCGTCGTCGACGCCGCCGAGGACCACTTCACCGTCAGCCTCATCCCCACCACCCTCGCCCTGACCACGCTCGGCCGCAAGCAGCCCGGCGACCCGGTCAACCTGGAGGTGGACGTACTCGCCAAGTACGTCGAGCGGCTGCTCGGCGACCGGGCGGGACAGGACCGGCGATGAACCTCACCGGATGGCTCGGCTCGGAGGCCTTCACCGTGCTCGGCCAGCACATCAAGTGGTCCGACATGATCGGCAACAGCGTCGGACTGATCGCCCTGGCCCTCGGCTGGCGGCGTTCGATCTGGACCTGGCCCGCCCAGCTCCTCTCCGGCGTGATCCTGCTCGTCGCCTTCGCCTCCGCCCATCTGGCCGGCAGCGCGGGCAAGCAGTTGGTCGTCATCGTCGTCGCCCTGTGGGGCTGGTGGTCCTGGAGCAGGGGCCGGCAGCGGGCCCAGGACGGCTCCATCGCCGTCCGCTTCGCCACCTGGCGCGAGCGCGGCGTGCTGGTCGGCGCCGCCGCGCTGGGCACCCTCGCCGTCGGCGGCCTGTTCACCGCCTTCCCCTCGCTGTCCTGGGACCCGTGGCCGGACGCGTACATCTTCGTCGGCACCGTCGTCGCGATGTACGCCCAGGCCCGCGGCATGGTCGAGTTCTGGTTCGCCTGGCTGCTGGTCGACCTCGTCGGCGTCCCGCTGAACTTCGCCAACGGGTTCGCCTTCTCCGGGTTCGTGTACGTCCTCTACGGGGCCCTCGTCCTGTGGGGGATGCGCGACTGGTGGCTGCGCACGCGGACCCCCGCACTGAAAGGAGCCACGGCATGAGCGACCGGACCACCCGCCCCCGCCCCGCCCCGATCGCCGATGACCTTCCCCTGGACCCGGTCGAGCAGGCCGTCCGCGACATCGCCGCGGGCCGGCCCGTCGTCGTGGTGGACGACGCGGACCGCGAGAACGAGGGCGACCTCGTCATCGCCGCGGAGAAGGCCACCCCGGAGATCGTCGCCTTCATGATGAGCGAGTGCCGCGGCCTGATCTGCGCCCCGATGGAGGGCGACGAGCTGGAACGCCTCGACCTGCCGCAGATGGTCGAGCACAACACCGAGTCGATGCGGACCGCCTTCACCGTCTCCGTGGACGCCTGTGCGGCCCACGGCGTCACCACCGGCATCTCCGCCGCCGACCGCGCCGCCACCCTGCGCCTCCTCGCCGGCGGCAGGGCGGGCCCCGGTGACTTCGTCCGCCCCGGCCACGTCTTCCCGCTGCGCGCCCGCGCCGGCGGCGTCCTCGTCCGCCCCGGCCACACCGAGGCCGCCGTCGACCTCGCCCGGCTCGCCGGGCTGCGCCCCGCCGGGGCCATCGTGGAGATCGCGGGCGAGGACGGCGTCATGCTCCGGCTGCCGGAGCTGATCCCCTTCGCCCGCAAGCACGGCCTGACGATCATCTCCATCGAGGACCTGATCGCCTACCGCCGCAGCAGCGAGCCCACCGTCCGCCGCGAGGCGGAGACCCGGCTGCCCACCGCGTTCGGTACGTTCACCGCGTACGGCTACCGCTCCACCGTCGACGGCGTCGAGCACGTCGCCCTGGTCCACGGGGACGTCGGCGACGGCGAGGACGTCCTGGTCCGGCTCCACTCCGAGTGCCTGACCGGCGACGTCTTCCAGTCCCAGCGCTGCGACTGCGGCCCCCAACTGCACGCCTCCCTGCGCCGCGTCGCCGATCAGGGCCGCGGCGTCGTCGTCTACCTCCGCGGCCACGAGGGGCGCGGCATCGGCCTGCTCTCCAAGCTGCGCGCCTACGAGCTCCAGGAGCGCGGCGCGGACACCCTCGACGCCAACCTGGAACTGGGCCTGCCCGCCGACGCCCGCGACTACGCGGCGGGCGCCCAGATCCTCAAGGACCTCGGCGTGCGGAGCCTGCGCCTGCTGACCAACAACCCCGACAAGACCGCGGCCGTCCTGCGCCACGGCCTCGCCGTCACCGGCCGCGAGCCCATGCCCGTCCACGCAGGCGAGCACAACCTGCGGTATCTGCGCACCAAGCGCGACCGCATGGGCCACGACCTGCCGTGGCTCGACGGCGCGCCCGTCTCGACGTGCGCCGGCCAGTGACCACCCCCGTCATCCCACACCGAGCAGAACGAGCAACAGGAGAGACATGAGCGGCAAGGGTGCACCCGAACTGTCCGTACGCAACTGCGCCGACCTGCGGGTGGCGGTGGTCGCGGCCCAGTGGCACGAGAAGGTCATGGACGGACTCGTCGACGGCGCGCTGCGCGCCCTGAGCGAGCTGGGCATCGACGAGCCCACGCTGCTCCGCGTCCCCGGCAGCTTCGAGCTGCCCGTCGTCGCCAAGGTCCTCGCCGGCCGCGGCTACGACGCGATCGTCGCCCTCGGCGTGGTCATCCGGGGCGGCACCCCGCACTTCGAGTACGTCTCGCAGGGCGTCACCCTCGGCCTCGCCCAGGTCGCCGTCGACACCGGCGTCCCCGTCGGCTTCGGCGTGCTGACCTGCGACACCGAGGAGCAGGCGCTGGACCGGGCCGGCCTCGCGGACTCCGCGGAGGACAAGGGGCACGAAGCGGTCACCGCCGCGGTCGCCACGGCGGCCACGCTGCGGACCGTCAGCGAGCCCTGGCGCTGACCGCCGCCGTCGTGGGGGAGGGCGCGGACGCGGATCGCGGACCCCGTATTCTAAGGACCATCATGGCGAACAAAACCTTCGAAGAGCTCTTCGCCGAGCTCCAGCTCAAGGCCGCCGAGGGCGACCCGTCCACCTCGCGCACCGCCGAACTGGTGGACAAGGGCGTCCATGCCATCGGCAAGAAGGTCGTCGAGGAGGCGGCCGAAGTCTGGATGGCCGCCGAGTACGAGGGCAAGGAAGCCGCCGCCGAGGAGATCTCCCAACTGCTCTACCACGTCCAGGTGATGATGGTGGCGCGCGGCATCTCGCTCGACGACGTCTACGCCCATCTCTGAGCCCGGCCCGAGCACGCACCGCGCAATTCCGCCCGCACCCACACCCTCCGCACGAAGGAAGCCGACCTCATGCTGCGCATCGCCGTACCCAACAAGGGTTCACTCTCCGGGCCTGCGATGGCGATGCTCCATGAGGCCGGCTACCAGCAGCGCAAGGAGTCCAAGGAGCTGGTCCTGGTCGATCCGGGGAACGAGGTCGAGTTCTTCTACCTCCGCCCCCGCGACATCGCGATCTACGTCAGCTCCGGCAAGCTCGACATCGGCATCACCGGCCGCGACCTGCTCCAGGACTCCGGGGCCGACGCCGAGGAGATCCTCCAGCTCGGCTTCGCCCGCTCCACCTTCCGCTACGCCACCAAGCCCGGCACGGCCGCGGGCCCGCAGGACTTCGACGGCATGACGATCGCCACCTCCTACGAGGGCATCGTCGCCGCCCACCTCGCCCGCGAGGGCGTCAAGGCCTCCGTCGTCCACCTCGACGGCGCGGTCGAGACCGCCATCGAGCTGGGCGTCGCCCAGGTCATCGCCGACGTCGTGGAGACCGGCACCAGCCTGCGCAACGCCGGACTGGAGGTGATCGGCGAGCCGATCATGACCTCCGAGGCCGTCGTCGTCCGGCGGAACGGCGCCCCCGCCGACGACCCCAAGGTGCAGCAGTTCCTCCGCCGCCTCCAGGGCGTCCTGGTCGCCCGGTCCTACGTGATGATGGACTACGACTGCCGCGTCGAGCACCTGGAGCGCGCCGTCGCCCTCACCCCCGGCCTGGAGTCCCCGACCATCTCCCCGCTGCACCACGAGGGCTGGGTCGCCGTCCGCTCCATGGTCGCCGCCAAGGAGGCCCAGCGGATCATGGACGACCTCTACGAGCTGGGCGCCCGGGCCATCCTCACCACGGCCATCCACGCCTGCCGCCTCTGACGGTCCGCGGCGCGCGCACGCGACGCCCGGCGACCACCGCACCCCCCTCGACGGAGAAGACCCGATGACCGCGCCCAGGCCCGAACTCCCCTCCCTGCCGGTCACCTTCCGGCCCACCCTGACGCGGGTGGTCCTGCTGAGCGTGGGCCTGGCGATGTTCGTCGTCATCACGGCCGTCGCGCTGATCCTGGAGCGGCTCAATCCGGGGGAGCGGGTCAGCTTCGTCTTCGTCGCCGCGCTCTTCTTCAGCGTCCTGGCCCTGCTCAGCAGGCCGAGGGTCAGCGCCGACGAGAACGGCGTCACCGTCGTCAACATCACCCGGACCCGCAGGCTGGCGTGGGCGGAGATCCTCCGCGTCAACCTGCGGCCCGGCGACCCCTGGGTCTTCCTCGACCTCAGCGACGGCACCAGCCTGCCCGCCCTCGGCATCCAGCCCGGCATGGCCAAGCAGCAGGCCATCCGCGACGCCCGCGCCCTGCGCGCGCTCGCCGAGACCCGCGGCGCCGGAGGCGACGACGCCCCCCGCGGCGCCTGAGCCCGCGCCCCGGACGGGCCGCGGCCCGCGAACGACCCGCACCGGCCCGACGAGCGGCGGCGCGTATTACCCGCCGCCGGGCTCCTGCCGCCCCCGGCCCACCGGGCCGCGCCCCGACAGCACCTCCCCGTACGCCTGCATCAGGTCCGGCAGCCGCAGCGTGGACAGGTCCTGCCGGGTCAGCTCGCCCGCGTACCCGGACAGCCGCAGGTCGCGGTAGGCGCAGCTCTTCTCGTAGAGCGTCCGCAGGAAGCGGCCGTTGCCCAACTCGTCGATCCAGCCCTGCTCCACCACATGGCCGCTGATGCTGCGCAGCTCGTCCACGGCCTCCTCGTCCCACACGTCGTCGTTCTCGGCGGCCAGCACCGCGCCGATCGCGGTGAGTTCGAGCGGCCGGTAGCTGGGGAAGTCGACGCGGGTGGTGAAGCGGGAGGAGAGCCCCGGATTGGCGGCGAGCAGCCGGTCCATGCCCTCGGGATAGCCCGCGAGGATGACGACGAGGTGGTCCCGGTTGTCCTCGGCCCGCTTGAGGAGGACCTGGAGCGCCTCGTCGCCGTAC
The DNA here is from genome assembly GCF_055588985.1 of Streptomyces sp. NPDC041970. Classification (NCBI taxonomy): domain Bacteria; kingdom Bacillati; phylum Actinomycetota; class Actinomycetes; order Kitasatosporales; family Streptomycetaceae; genus Streptomyces; species Streptomyces sp. NPDC041970. The sequence continues at coordinate 52,928 of NZ_JBVJCD010000027.1, read as the reverse complement.
GCGTCGCCCTTGCTGTACCCGGAGTTGGCCAGGCTGTACGCCTCGTCCACGAAGAGCACCCCGCCCAGCGCCGAGTCGATCAGCTCGTTGGCCTTGACCGCCGTCTGCCCCAGGAACTCGCCCACCAGGTCGGCGCGTTGGGCCTCCACCAGGTGATCGCCGCCGAGCAGGCCGAGCGCGTAGAACACCCGGCCCAGGATGCGGGCCACCGTGGTCTTGCCGGTGCCGGAGGGGCCGGAGAAGACGAAGTGGCGCTTGGGCGGTTGGACGGGGAGCTGCTGCTCGGCCCGCAGCCGGGCCATGTGCAACTGCGCCGACAACGCCTTGACCTGCCGCTTGACCGGTTCCAGCCCGACCATCCGCTCCAGCTCGGCCAGCGCCTCGGCCAGCAGCGCGGGATCGCTCGGGCCCGCCGGAAAGGCCGGCGCCCTCCCGGCCCCCTTGCGGCGCACGCCCACCACCGGGTCGGGCGGCGCCGGCGCGGCGTCGCCGACCGGCAGCCCGGCCTCGCCCACCGGCCACGCCTCCCGCCCGTCCACCAGATCGGTGCCGAGCAGCGCGTCCCCCTCCGGCTGCGCCTCCGCGCCCCCCGCGCCGAACCCGGTGAGGGTGACGGCGGCCAGGTCCGCCGCGTCGTCGTAGCCGTCGCCCTCGGAGATCGCGGCGAGCCGGGCCGAGGTGTCCATGAAGGCCGGATCGACCCGGTGCACCGCCCGGTACAGGGGCAGGGCGGCCGCGCTGCGCCCGGTGCCCTCGTGCGCCCTGGCCAGCCAGTACCGCAGCTCCTTGCGCTGCGGCTGTTCGCTGCGGCAGCGCATCAGGGCCGCCGACAGCAGGGGCTCCGCCTGCCCGTACATCTCCAGCCGCACCCGCGCCATGCCCCCGAAGAGGCCCGCCTCGATGCCCAGCAGCGGATCGTCGACGAGCTGCTCCGTACAGCGCACCAACTGCTCCCAGTCCTTGACCAGATAGGAGCGGCAGGCGTGCAGGAACCGCACCTGCGGGTCCGTGTCCACCGGTGGCAGCCCGGCCAACGCCCGGTCCAGCTCCGGGACATGGCGGCCGTCCAGCCAGTGCGAGGCGTGGGCGAGCAGCAGGTCGCGCGGGCTCTCCAGCACGGGCTGCACCCACCAGCCCAGCCAGTACCAGGAGTTGAGCGTACGGCGGTGGCGTGCGCGCTGCTCGCCGAAGCGGTCGCGGTGCCGGTACATGCGCAACAGGGCCGTGGTGGTGTCGACGCGCAGCGCGTGGAGGCCGAGCCAGGCGTCCGCCATGCCCGGATCGAGGCGGACCGCGGTCCTGAACTCCTCCTCCGCCTGCGGGTACGCGCCCACCGTGTAGGCGTCGACGGCGCGCAGCCAGGCGAGGTCGGCGGGGGCCTGCGCTCCCTGTGTACCGATGTCCATCAGGTCCCCCACAAACCGTCCCCCAGGATGTCCCGCCCGCACATCATGCCCAGCGGAGCGCGCTGAATCACTGCGCGGGGGAAGGGAATTGACCACACCGGCGTGCATCGTACCCGCGTACGGGGGAGGCGGCCGCCGACCGGGAGGCCCGCGCGGACGGTGACCAGGGGTGAGCGCGTCGCTCTGCGTAGTCGCGCGGGGGCGTGCGAGGGCGGAACGAAGCCCCCGGTCACGGGGGAACAACCGGGGGCTTCGTGTCCACGGGGCTCCGAAGAGCCGCACCAGGAGAACGTAGAACCACTGCGGCCCCTCGGTCAAGCGGAGTTGGGGCCCTTCCGGGCCGATTCCCGACCGCTCAGTCGGAGGGCGCGCCCTGGTCGCGCTCAGTGACGATACGGTCCGTTCCCGCTGTCGTCCGGGGCCCCGCCCGCCACGCGTATCCCTCGGGCGACCGCCGTACCAGCACGTCGGCGTAGGGGCGTGAGGGGTCCTCGGCGAAATGGCGCTCCTCCGCGACGGCCCACCCGGCCCAGAACTCCGTGAGCCCGGCGCCGTCGCGCCGCCTGCCCCGCTCCCAGGCGGTCTCCCGGTCCACGTCCATCCAGCACAGGGCCGCGAGCCGCGGGCGCACCGCACGCCGCCCCGCTCCGACGCCCTCCACCAGCACCACCGGGGCCGGCTCCAGGGTCCGCGGCGGCCCGAAGCGCCGAAGGGTCCAGTCGTAGGGGGCGTACCGGGCCGCCTCGCCGCGCGCCAGCGGCGCGAGCACCTGCTCCCGCAGCCGCCCGGTCCAGCCGAACAGCTCCTCGTGGGTGGCGAGGTCGTCCAGATGGAGGACGGGCGCGCCGCCGAGCGCCGCCGCCAGCAGGGCGGCGAAGGTGCTCTTGCCCGAGCCGGCGTGCCCGTCCACCGCCACGAGCCGCGTGCGTCCGCAGGAGGGGGGCAGTCGGCGCAGGTCATCGGCGTGGCGGGCCAGCTCGTCCATGCGCCAAGGGTACGGTCCCGCTCGAAGGCGGCCCGGACCGCGCGGGGCCGCGCCCGTGGTCCGGACCGGTGCCGGTCCGGCGAAACGTGTCCTACCGCTGGCCCGACCGGCCCCCGGGCCGGGATAGTTGGCGCACCGATCGGCATCCGCAGCCCCACTCCCACCCATGACCGGGGGTCTCGCCCATGACCAGTCCGACGTCACGCAGAACCGTCCTGAGCGCCGCGCTCGCGGCGGCGGCGGCCACCGGCACGGCCGCCGCCGCCCCCCTCGCCTCGGCCGCCCCGCCCGCCGCCTCCCGGACCCGGACCCCGCTCGTGGACAACCGCTTCTGGCACACCCGCTCCGACTGGCGGCGCGGCTCGGGCGACGGGACCCGCGTGCTCCCCGGCCCCCGCCCCGGCCTGGTGATCGCCGCCCCGGCCGGCCGCACCGAGTACACCGACCCGCACACCGGGCGGAGCGCCGCCTGGGACTACGCCACCTGGACCTCTCCCGTCCACCGCTCCGCCGTCCCGGCCACCGAGGTGATCGCCTCCTGGAACGCCCGCACCCCGCCCTCCACCTGGATCCAGGTGGAGCTGAGCGGAACGTACGCCGACTCCACGACGACCCCGTGGTTCGTGATGGGCCGCTGGGCCTCGGGCGACGGCGACATCCGGCGTACGTCCCTCGACGGCCAGGGCGACCCGCACAGCACCGTCTGGACGGACACCTGGTCGGTGGACGCCCCCGCGAGCGGTGTCCGCCTGGTCTCCCACCGGCTGCGGCTCACCCTGTACCGCGCCCCCGGCAGCGGCCTCACCCCCACCGTGTGGCGGGTCGGCGCCATGGCCTCCGACGTGCCCGACCGCTTCACCGTGCCGGCCACCGCGCCCACGCCCGCCCGCGAACTGCCGGTGCCCCGCTACTCGCAGGAAGTCCACATCGGGCAGTACCCGGAGTACGACAACGGCGGCGAGGCGTGGTGCAGCCCCACGTCCTCGCAGATGGTCGTGGAGTACTGGGGGCGCGGGCCGACCGCCGAGGACCTCGCCTGGGTCAGGCCCGGCCTGCCCGACCCCCAGGTCTGCCACGCCGCCCGCCACACGTACGACCACCAGTACGCGGGCTGCGGCAACTGGCCCTTCAACGCGGCGTACGCGGCCTCGTACCGCGATATGAACGCCGCCGTCACCCGGCTCGGCTCGCTCACCGACGTGGAGCGGCTGATCCGGGCCGGAATCCCGGTCATCACCTCCCAGTCCTTCCTGGCGGAGGAGTTGACCGGCGCCGGATACGGCACGGCCGGCCACCTGATGGCGGTCGTCGGCTTCACCCCGCAGGGCGACGTCGTCGCCAACGACCCCGCGTCCCCCGACAACGACGCCGTACGCCGGGTCTACCGGCGGCGCGAGTTCGAGAACGTGTGGCTCCGGACCAAGCGCCTCGACGCCGGTGGCCGGGTCAGGAGCGGGACGGGCGGGGTGTGCTACGTCTACTGGCCGCAGCGCACGACCCCCGCGCAGCAGTTCGCCCTGCGGTCGCTGGACCTGCTGTGAGCGCGGGTGGCCCTGCGGGCGTCCGGGCGATGGGTGGAACGTCACCGACGCGGCGACGGGCGGCCAGGAGTGCCGGGGCGGCCGAGGACCGGTCGCCCCGGCCCGTGCGCTGAGCCCGTCTCACCCGCACGGCGTACCCGCCGCTCGGGGCGGCCGACCGCGGCGGAGCGGACGACCGGGGCGCGCGGTCGCCTGCGGGCGGCCCGTCCCGGTCGCCGCCCCGGCCGCTTCGGGGCAGCCTTGAGTGGAACTCGCCGAGGGGCTCTCGGCCCGCGGCCGCCCGGCCGCGGGCGCGGGGGCCCGAGCCGGAGGTGTCCCGCGATGGGTCTGCGCACCTGGATCACGGATTGGCCCGTCTACCGACAGCTCACGGGGGACGACCCCCTCGGGCGCGGCCACGCCGTCCGCTCCGCGCACACGGAGGCGATCCGGCCCCGTACGGACTCGGCCGAGCGGATCGTGCGGTCCGTCTGCCCCTACTGCGCGGTCGGCTGCGGCCAGCAGGTGTACGTCCGCGACGACCGGGTCGTGCAGATCGAGGGCGACCCCGACTCGCCCGTCAGTCGGGGCCGGCTCTGCCCCAAGGGGTCCGCCACCCTCCAACTGACCACCGGCTCCGGCCGCCGCCACCAGGTGCTGTACCGGCGCCCGTACGGCACGCGGTGGGAGCCGCTGGATCTGGAGACCGCCATGGAGATGGTGGCCGAACGGGTCGTCGAGACCCGCGCGCGGACCTGGGAGTGGGAGAGCGAGGGGGTGCGCACCGTCCGCACGATGGGCATCGCCAGCCTCGGCGGAGCGACCCTGGACAACGAGGAGAACTACCTCATCAAGAAGCTCCTGACCGGCCTGGGCGTCGTCCAGGTCGAGAACCAGGCGCGCGTCTGCCACAGCTCCACCGTCGCCGGGCTCGGCACCTCCTTCGGACGCGGCGGCGCCACCACCTTCATGCAGGACCTCCAGCACTCCGACTGCATCGTCATCCAGGGCTCCAACTACGCCGAGGCCCACCCGGTCGGCTTCCAGTGGGTCATGGAGGCCAAGGCGCGGGGTGCGAAGATCATCCACGTCGACCCCCGCTTCACCCGCACGAGCGCGCTGGCCGACCTGCACGTGCCGATCCGCGCGGGCAGCGACATCGTCTTCCTCGGCGCCGTCATCAACCACGTGCTGACGGAGGGCAAGGACTTCCGCGAGTACGTGCTGCGCTACACCAACGCCGCGACCCTGGTCTCCGAGGACTTCCGCGACACCGAGGACCTCGACGGGTTCTTCTCCGGCTACGACCCCGGGACCGGCGCGTACGACCCGGTGAGCTGGCAGTACGAGGGCGCCCCTGTCCAGGCCCCCTCCGGCGGCCCCGAAAGGGGCGCCGAGGAGCGCCTGGAGGAACTGGGCGGCTCCGAGACGCACGGGTCCGGCGGCGCCCAGACCAGCAGCGTCCCGCCGCGCGACGAGACGCTGCGCCACCCGCGCTGCGTGTACCAGATCCTCAAGCGCCACTACGCCCGCTACACACCCGAGCTGGTCGAGGAGACCTGCGGCGTGCCCCGCGAGACCTTCCTCGCCGTCTGCGACGCCCTCACCTCCAACTCGGGCCGCGAACGCACCAGCGCCTTCTGCTACGCCGTCGGCTGGACCCAGCACACCACCGGCTCCCAGTACATCCGCGCGGCGTGCGTCCTCCAACTCCTGCTCGGCAACATCGGGCGGCCCGGCGGCGGCATCCAGGCGCTGCGCGGCCACGCCTCCATCCAGGGCTCCAGCGACATCCCCACCCTCTTCAACCTGCTGCCCGGCTACCTCCCCATGCCGCACGCCCACGACCACGAGAACCTCGACGCCCTCATCGCCGCCAGCCGCACCGACAAGGGCTTCTGGGGCGACATGCGGGCGTACTTCGTCAGCCTCCTCAAGTCCTACTACGGCGACGCGGCCACCCCGGAGAACGACTTCTGCTTCGACCACCTGCCGCGCCTCACCGGCTCGCACAGCACGTACGAGACCGTCATGGCCCAGTTGGACGGGGAGTGCGAGGGCTACTTCCTCATGGGCGAGAACCCCGCGGTGGGCTCCGCCAACACCCGCCTCCAGCGCCTGGGCATGTCCCGGCTCAAGTGGCTCGTGGTCCGCGACTTCACCCTCATCGAGTCGGCGACCTGGTGGCAGGACGGTCCGGAGATCGCCACCGGCGAGCTGCGCACCGAGGACATCGGCACCGAGGTGTTCTTCTTCCCCGCCGCCTCGCACACCGAGAAGTCGGGCTCCTTCACCAACACCAACCGCTGGGTCCAGTGGCACGAGGCCGCCGTCGAACCGCGGGGGGACGCGCGCAGCGACCTGTGGTTCATGTACCACCTGGGCCGCCGGATCAAGGAGCTGCTGAAGGACTCCACCGACCCCAGGGACCGGCCGGTCCAGGACCTGGCCTGGGACTACCCCGTCGAGGGCCCGCTGCGCGAACCGGTCGCCGCCGCGGTCCTCGCCGAGATCAACGGACGCGGGCCGGACGGCGCGCCCCTCTCCGCGTACACCGAGCTGAGGGACGACGGCTCCACCCGGTGCGGCTGCTGGATCTACTGCGGCGTCTACGCGGACGGCGTCAACCAGGCCAACCGCCGCAAGCCGCACACCGAGCAGAGCTGGACCGCCCGCGAATGGGCCTGGGCCTGGCCCGCCAACCGGCGCATCCTCTACAACCGCGCCTCCGCCGACCCCGAGGGCCGCCCCTGGAGCGAGCGCAAGGCGTACGTGTGGTGGGACTCCGAAGCCCGCCGCTGGACCGGCCACGACGTGCCCGACTTCATCCCCGACCTCGACCCCGCCCACGTCCCCGACGAGGACGCCACCGGCCCCGCCGCCCTGCGCGGCGACGACCCGTTCATCATGCAGGCCGACGGCAAGGGCTGGCTCTACGCCCCCGCGGGGCTGGAGGACGGGCCGCTGCCCACCCACTACGAGCCGCAGGACTCGCCCTTCCCCAACCTCGTGCACCCCGGCGTCCCCCGCTCCCCGGCCCGCAAGATCCTGCCGCGCGAGGGCAACCGCTACCACCCCAGCGGCGACGAGCCGGGCGCGGAGGTCTACCCGTACATCGTGACGACCCACCGGCTCACCGAGCACTTCACCGCCGGCGGGATGAGCCGCTGGTCGCCCTACCTGAGCGAACTGCAACCGGAGTTCTTCTGCGAGCTGTCCCCGCAGCTCGCCGCCGAACGCGGGCTGGAGCACGGCGGCTGGGCCACCGTCATCACCGCCCGCAACGCCGTCGAGGCCCGCGTCCTGGTCACCGACCGGCTCAGGCCCCTGACCGTGCACGGCCGGACCGTCCACCAGATCGGGATGCCCTTCCACTGGGGGCCCAACGGGGTGGTGACCGGAGACGCGGCCAACGAACTGATGGCCATCTCGATGGACCCCAACGCGCACATCCAGGAGGACAAGGCGCTCACCGCCGACATCCGGCCCGGCCGCAGGCCGCGCGGACCGGCCCTGCCCGAACTCGTCGCCGAGTACCGCCGCCGCGCGGGCATCACCGCGCACACCGGAACGGAGGACCGGACATGACCGCCGAACCCGCCCCCGGCGCACGGACCGAGCACGAAGGGCGCGCCTCCGTCGACCGGCTCCTGTCCGGTCCGGAGAGCGACCCGGCGACCGACGCCGGCTACCCGGACGCCCCGCCCCGCGTCGGCTTCTTCACCGACACCTCGGTCTGCATCGGCTGCAAGGCCTGCGAGGTGGCCTGCAAGGAGTGGAACACCGTCCCCGAGGACGGGCTCTCCCTCACCGGCATGTCCTACGACAACACCGTGAGCCTCGGCGCCTCCACCTGGCGCCACGTCGCCTTCATCGAGCAGCAGAAGCCGGTGGCCCCCGGCCCCCCGGCCCCGGAGGGCCGCACCGAACTGCCGCTCGCCGCCGACCCGGCGCCGCCGGACGCCTCGCCGGAGCCCGGCTCGATGCGCTGGCTGATGTCCTCCGACGTCTGCAAGCACTGCACCCACGCCGCCTGCCTCGACGTCTGCCCCACCGGCTCCCTCTTCCGCACCGAGTTCGGGACCGTCGTCGTCCAGGAGGACATCTGCAACGGCTGCGGCTACTGCGTCCCCGCCTGCCCGTACGGGGTGATCGAGCAGCGCCCCGAGGACGGCCGCGCCTTCAAGTGCACCCTGTGCTACGACCGGCTCGGCGCCGGCCAGGAACCGGCCTGCGCGAAGGCGTGCCCCACCGAGTCCATCCAGTTCGGTCCGCTGGACGAACTGCGCGAACGCGCCGCCCTGCGCGTCGAGCGGCTCCAGGCGGCCGGAGTGACCGAGGCCCGCCTGTACGGGCACGACCCCGACGACGGGGTCGGCGGCGACGGGGCCTTCTTCCTGCTCCTGGACGAACCCGAGGTCTACGGGCTGCCGCCGGCCCCCGTCGTCACCACCCGCGACCTGCCCGCGATGTGGATGCACGCCGGCGTCGCCGCCCTGTCCCTGCTCGCCGCCGCGGGCGCCGCCCACGTGCTCCCCGGCCTCCTGCGCCGTACACCCGGCCCCCTCGGGAAAGGACTGCGATGACCACCCCCTCCGACCGCCGGGAACCGCGCCGCAAGGGCGGGAAGGGCCGGGGCGAACGCCTCATGGTGCCGCGCGCCGAGTTCCGCTCCTACTACGGCAGGCCCGTCATCAAGGCCCCCTCCTGGGCCGCCCACGACATCGCCGGGTACTTCTTCCTCGGCGGGCTCGCCGGAGCGGGCTCCGCCCTCGCCGCCGGAGCCCATCTGACCGGCCGCACCACGACCGCGACGGCCCTCAAGGTCTCCTCGCTCGGCGCCGTCGGGCTCTCCGTCGCCGCCCTCGTCCACGACCTGGGCCGCCCCGCGCGCTTCACCAACATGCTGCGGGTCTTCAAACCGACCTCGCCGATGAGCGTGGGCTCCTGGCTGCTCGGCCTCTACGGGCCGGCCGCCGGCGCGGCCGCCCTCACCGCCGTCACCGGCCGGCTCCCCCGGATCGGGGCCGCCGCCACCTTCGGCGCCGCGCTCACCGGGCCGCTCGTCGCCACGTACACCGCGGTCCTCGCCGCCGACACCGCCGTACCGGCCTGGCACGACGCCCACCGGGAGCTGCCCTATCTGTTCGCGGCCTCGGCCACCGCCGCCGCCTCCGGGATGGCCCTCGTCGTCGGCCCGCCGCGGGAGTCCGGCCCGGCCCGGTGCGCCGCGGTCCTCGCGGCCGCCGGGGACCTCGCCGCGAGCGCCGCCGCCGAGCACCGGCTCGGCCTGGTCGCGGAGGTCTGGCGCGAGGGCCGGGCCGGGGGCCTGCTGCGGGCCGCCCGCGTCCTCACCGCCGCCGGAGCGCTCGGCGCGGCCGCCTCGGCGTACGCGGGACGGTTCGCCAGGCCCCTGGCGGCGCTCGGCGGAGCGGCGCTGCTCACCGGCTCCGCCTGCACCCGCTTCGGCGTCTTCGCGGCGGGCATCGCCTCCGCCGAGGACCCCCGGTACACCGTCCTGCCGCAGCGCGAACGCCTGGAGCGGGAGAGCGCCGAGCGGGAGCGGCGGGCGGGGAGCCCGAACGGCTGACCCCGCCTCAGCCGCGCGCCTTCCTCCTGCGTACGGCGGCGAACGCGCCGAGCACCGCGCCGACCGCCAGCACCACGCCCCCGCGCAGCCACACCGCGCCCTCCACCTGGGTGGCGAGCAGGACGCAGGACGCGGCGCCCAGCACCGGGACCACGGAGGGGACCCGGAAGTGGTCCGCCCCGGAGTCGTCCTTGCGCAGGACCAGGACGGCCGTGTTGACGAGGAAGAAGACCACGAGCAGAAGCAGCACCAGCGTCGAGGCCAGCGTGGCCACGTCGCCGGTCAGGGCGAGCAGCAGGGACAGCAGGGTGGTCGTGACGATGGCGGCGACGGGGGTGCGGCGGCCGGGCAGCACGCGGGTCAGGAAGGAGGGCAGCAGCCCGTCCCGCGCCATGCCGTAGGCGAGGCGGGACGACATGATGCCGGTGAGCAGAGCGCCGTTGGCCACGGCGACCAGGGCGATGACGCTGAACAGCTCCGGGGGGACGCCGCCGGCCTTGCGGACGACTTCGAGCAGCGGCCCGCTGGACTCCGTCAGGGTTGCGGTGGGCACGGCGGCCGACGCCGCGATGCCCACCAGCACGTAGACGGCTCCCGCGGTGATCAGCGCGCCGAAGAGGGCCCTGGGGTAGGAGCGGCGCGGGTCGCGGGTCTCCTCGGCGACGTTCACCGAGGTCTCGAACCCGACGAAGGAGTAGTAGGCGAGCACCGCCCCGCTGAGCACCGCGGCGGCGCCGCCCTTGCCGTCCGTGCCGAGCTCCGTCAACCGCCCGAGGTCGGCGTCGCCGCGCAGGATGATCCAGGCGCCGAGGACGACGACGAGGACGAGCCCGCCCACCTCGACGAGGGTGGCGGCGACGTTGGCGCGCGTCGACTCGCTGATCCCCCGCGCGTTGAGCAGGGCGAGCGCGCAGAGGAACACGACGGCGACGAGCACGATGGGGAGGGTGACGAACTCGGTCAGGTAGTCGCCCGCGAACCCGCGGGTCAGGGCGGCGACCGAGACGATGCCGGCGGTCAGCATGGCGTAACCGGCGAGGAACCCGGCGAACGGGCCGTACGCCAGGGTGGCGTAGTGCGAGGCCCCGCCCGCCTGCGGGTACTTCGTGGCCAGTTCGGCGTACGAGGCGGCGGTGAGCAGCGCCAGGCACAGCGCGGTGCCCAGCGGCACCCACACCGCGCCCCCCGATTCGGCGGCCACCTGCCCGACCAGGACGTAGACCCCCGCGCCCAACACGTCTCCGAGGATGAAGAAGTAGAGCAGGGGAGTGGTGAGGGCCTTCTTGAGGGGCGCGGGGGCCTGGGGCGCTTGCGGTGTATGGGACATTTTCACGAAATATCCTGTACCCCGTTTCACCCCGGACAGGCGGAGCCGTTTCGCGGACCGGACGCCCTCTAGTGCTCGGTGAGCATTCCCTCACGCAGCTTGGCCAGGGTGCGCGAGAGGAGGCGGGAGACGTGCATCTGCGAGATGCCCAGTTCCTCGCCGATCCGGGCCTGGGTCATCTCCCGGCCGAAGCGCATTTCCAGGATGGTGCGCTCCCGCTCGTCGAGATCGGCCAGGAGAGGCGCGAGGGAGTGCAGGTCCTCCACGAGTTCCATGGCCGGATCGTGGTCGCCCACGAAGTCGGCGACGGCGGCCGGCTTCTTGTCCCGATGGTGGCGGCCGGGGGTCGCGGGCACGTCGAGCGAGCCCGCGGTGTACGCGTTGGCGGCGATCAGCCCCTCGACGACCTGGTCCTCGGCCAGACCGAGGTCGGCGGCGAGGTCCTTGACCGTGGGGTCGCGGTCGAGACGCGTGCTCAGGCGCTCCTTCGCCTTCGCGATCTCCACCCGCCGCTCCTGGAGGGCGCGCGGCACGTGGGCGGCCCAGGTCGTGTCGCGGAAGAACCGCTTGATCTCACCGACGATGTACGGCACGGCGAACGAGGTGAACTCGACGCCTCGGGCGAGGTCGAAACGGTCGATCGCCTTGATCAGGCCGATGGTCCCGACCTGGATGATGTCCTCCATCTCGCCGCTGCCGCGGTTGCGGAAGCGCTGTGCCGCGAACTGGACGAGGGACAGGTTCATCTCGATCAGGGTGTTGCGCGCGTACTGGTACTCATGCGTCCCCTCCTCCAGGGACTCCAGCCGATCGAAGAAGATCTTCGACAGGTCCCGCGCGTCTCGGGGGGCGATCTTGCCCGCGTCCTCGATCCAGGGCAGCTCCTCCGCCTCGGACTCCCGGGCGGCACTCTGCGCGCCGGGCGACGACTCGGACACGGAGGCCGATGCGTGAAACGCGGGCGCGTGGGGCACGGACATCAGTGCGGTTCCTTTCTGCTGGGCGACGGACCGACGCCCAGGTGCCCGCCCGTCGCCCCGTCAAACACGGTGGCGTGCGGTCGATGTGTCCGCTTTCCGGACCACGCGCCGACGGCGGCCCCGGCCGGGCGTCCCCCGCCGGGCGTCGCAGCCGTCCATGCGGAGGGGGCCGGGAAGCCGACGCGGGTCCCCCGCCTCCGTACGGACCCGGCGGCGGCACTCCGGGCGCGAAGGGACGGCCGCGAGGTGACGGACGCCTGGCAGTGGGAAGACCTGCTGTTCGCGGGCACGGCGGCCCCCTGCCGGCGCGGACGGCCGCCCCGCGCGCCCGGCCCGGCCGGACCGCTCGCCGAGGCCGCTGCGGCTCGACGGCCGGGGCCGCCTCCTCGGCGTGGGCTGCGGGCCGGGCGCCCCGGCCCTGGAGCCGGCGGACCTGTTCGCCGGGGCCGTCGGCGTGGACCCGGACGCCGGGTTGATCGCCGAGGCCGAGCGGTGCGCCGCTGCCGCGGGGCGGGACGGGACGACGACCTGGCCGCGGGCGCGCGCCGAGGAACTCCCCGCGGGTTCGGGAACTTTCACGGTGGCGGCCTTCGGCCGGTCCTCCCACCGCACGAGCCGGTCGCACCCGGCCGACGCCGACAGGGCGCCGTCCACGGCTTCACCCTGTCCGACACGACGCGTCCCACCTCTCGGCGCCGCGACAACTCGGCCTGTTCCAGCACCAGGAGGCGGTCACGCCGGGCGCGGGCACGCCGGGGTGCGCCCCGCCGGCCCCCGGCCCCGACGCGGCACGGACGCGACGGTGTGTGCGGGAACCGGCTCGGGACCAGGGCAGTTGGGCCGCGCCGCTCCGGACCGATCCGCCGATCACCGCAGGCCGGCCGCGGTGCTCCGACCTGCTCGCCACCCCGTGACGGACGGCATCCGATCGGGCATACTCAACCCGCTACAGCCGCCGTCCGAGCCCCCCGTGATCCGGGAGGGGCAGGATCGGCTGTGCAGTCTGCTTCTCCCGGTCCGCCGGGAGATCACCCGGCGGCGTCTCTCCCACCCCGAGCGCGCGACCGCCGCAACGCCCGACAGGGAGGAGAGCGCCGTCATGTCCGACCGTGCCCCGCAGCCGGTGGAACGCCGTCTGCCCACCGAGGAGTCCCGGCAGCTCGTCGCGCTCGTGCGCGAGATCGCGTCGAAGGAGATCGCCCCCCGGACGGCCGAGGAGGAGGAAGCGGGCGTCTTCCCGCGCGGCGTCTTCACCCTGCTCTCCGAAGCCGGACTCCTCGGACTCGCCTACGACTCCGCCCACGGCGGCGGCGACCAGCCCTACGAGGTCTACCTCCAGGTCCTGGAGGAACTGGCCGCGGCCCGGCTCACCGTGGGGCTCGGCGTGAGCGTCCACTCCCTCGCCTGCCACGCGCTCGCCACCTTCGGAACCGACGAGCAGCGCGCCGCGCACCTCCCGGCGATGCTCTCCGGCGGCCTGCTGGGGGCCTACTGCCTCTCCGAGCCCGCCTCCGGCTCCGACGCCGCGTCCCTGCGCACCAAGGCGGTACGGGACGGGGAGGACTGGGTGATCACCGGCACCAAGGCCTGGATCACGCACGGCGGCGTCGCCGACTTCTGCACCGTGCTGGCCCGCACCGGCGTCGAAGGGCCCCGCGGCATCACGGCCTTCCTCGTCCCCGGCGACGCCGAGGGGCTGAGCGCGGCGCTCCCCGAGAAGAAGATGGGGATGAAGGGCTCGCCCACCGCGCAACTCCACTTCGACGGCGTGCGGATCGGCGACGACCGCCGGATCGGCGAGGAGGGCCAGGGCTTCGCCATCGCCCTGTCCGCCCTCGACTCCGGCCGCCTCGGCATCGCCGCGTGCGCCATCGGGATCGCCCAGGCCGCCTTGGACGAGGCCGTCGGATACGCCACCGGGCGGCGGCAGTTCGGCCGTCCGATCGCGGACTTCCAGGGGCTGCGGTTCCTGCTCGCCGACATGGCCACCCAGATCGAGGCGGGCCGGGCGCTCTATCTGGAGGCGGCGCGCCTGCGCGACGCCGGGCAGCCCTTCTCCCGCCAGGCGGCGATGGCGAAGCTCTTCTGCACGGACGCGGCCATGCGCGTCACCACCGACGCCGTCCAGGTGCTCGGCGGCTACGGCTACACCCTGGACTTCCCGGTCGAGCGGCTGATGCGCGAGGCCAAGGTGCTCCAGATCGTGGAGGGCACCAACCAGATCCAGCGCATGGTCATCGCGCGCCACCTCGCGGGTCCCGAGACGCGCTGACCCGCGGCGGGCGGGCGGCGCTCAGGCCCCTCCGGGCCGCGCCCGTCCGCCGCCGCGGGTGGGCGCCGAGGGCGGGCACTGCGGATCGGCGGAACGACGGGCGATCCCGAGCCGGCGGCCGTGCGCGGGCGGGCCGTACCGGCTGCCGGGCACGGCGCGGTCGTACGGGGCCGGCGCGGCGGAGCGGGCGGCAGCCGGTACGGCCCGCCGGACCGGGAGCCGGCCGGGGCCTCCGGTCGGCGTGCCGTGCGCACCACGGCGGCCGTGCCGTCGTGGTGCGGGGGCGCGTACGGGTCAGGCGGCCTCGCCGCGCATCCGCGGCACGCGCAGCGGACGGGAGCCGGGGCCTCCGGCGTGCGAGAAGGGCTGCATCCGCCAGTCCAGGCCCTGGGGGAGCGTCAGCAGCAGCCCCGTCTCCTGCTCCTGGAGCTCCGGCGACTCGTCCGCCGGACGGGTCTCCGCCGCGCTGCGGCCGGTCCCGGCGCAGACGGTCAGGACGAACGGGTTCCACGGGGAGGGGCAGCGGGCGTGCTCGGGCAGGACGTCCTCGTCCGCCAGCAGCGCGATCGGCTGGGTGCAGTCCGGGCAGATCACCCGGACCATCTCGCACATGTCGTACAGGTCGTCGGCGTCCTCGTCCGGATCGACCGGCTCCGGTTCGGTACGTCCGGTGAGCTTCAGGCTCTGCATGGAAATTCCCCCCTCGGGTGGGCCGGCAAGGCGCCACGGCCTCGGCCACACCAAGCACTTCCCGCCGCTCGTGGCGGATAACCGCGGGGTAGTGCCCTACTCACCCGTAACCTTGTGGCATTCGTCACATGCCGCCCGCAGGTGCCGTTCCCGGCCCCGCACGACTGTGCCGACAGCCGTCCGGGGCCATAGGTTGATCCGCATGGAGGAGCTGGACCGTCAGATCGTGGAGTTGCTCGTCAAGGACGGGCGGATGAGCTACACCGACCTGGGCAAGGCCACGGGCCTGTCCACCTCGGCGGTTCATCAGCGTGTCCGCCGACTGGAGCAGCGCGGGGTGATCCGGGGCTACGCCGCGGTCGTGGACCCCGAGGCCGTCGGGCTGCCCCTCACCGCGTTCATCTCGGTGAAACCGTTCGACCCGAGCGCGCCCGACGACATCGCGGAGCGGCTCGCCGGGGTGCCGGAGCTGGAGGCCTGCCACAGCGTCGCGGGGGAGGAGAACTACATCCTCAAGGTGCGCGTGGCGACCCCGCTGGAGCTGGAGCACCTGCTCACCCACATCCGGACGCTCGCCGGGGTCTCGACCCGGACGACCGTCGTCCTGTCCACCCCCTACGAGGCCAGGCCCCCGCGCGTCTGAGCGCGCCCGGCGGGCCGTCCGCACCCCGGCCTCGCGCGCGGGAGGCGTGCGGCCTCCTTCGAGGGGGGCGCGGAACGGGCGGCGGCGGGCAGGCGCGAGACTGGTCCCATGACCGAGAGCACCGCCCCCCGAAGCGCCCCCGAACACCGCACCGTACTGCTGCGCGGCGGTGACGTTCACAGCCCCGCCGACCCGTTCGCGACCGCGATGGTCGTCGAACGCGGACATGTCGCCTGGGTGGGGTCCGAAGGGGCCGCCGACGCCTTCGCGAGCGGCGTCGACGAGGTGGTCGACCTCGAAGGGGCCCTGGTCACCCCGGCGTTCACCGACGCCCATGTGCACACCACCGCGACCGGCCTCGCCCTGACGGGGCTCGACCTCTCCGGCGCCCGTACGCTCGCCGACGCCCTCGGCCTCATCCGCGCGTTCGCGAACGCGCACGCCGCCGGCGACGTCCTGCTCGGCCACGGCTGGGACGCCGCGCGCTGGCCCGAACGGCGGCACCCCTCGCGCGCCGAGCTGGACGAGGCGGCCGGCGGCCGGGCGCTCTACCTGCCCCGGATCGACGTCCACTCCGCCGTGGTCACCACCGCCCTGCTGGACCTGGTCCCCGGCGTCGCCGCGATGGCCGGATACCGTCCCGACGCGCCGCTCACCGGCGCCGCGCACCACGCCGTGCGGGCCGCCGCCCACGGCGCGCTCACCCCCGGCCGGCGGGCGGCCGCCCAGCGCGCCGCCCTCGACCGCGCCGCCTCCCTCGGGATCGGCTCCGTGCACGAGTGCGGCGGGCCCGACATCTCCGACGAGGAGGACTTCACCTCCCTCCTCGCCCTCGCCGCCGAGCGGCCCGGCCCCCGCGTCCTCGGCCTGTGGGCCGAGGAGATCGCCGACGCGAAGGGTGCCGCGCGGGTCCGCGAGCTCGGCGCGGTCGGCGCGGCCGGGGACCTCTTCGTGGACGGCTCCCTCGGCTCGCGGACCGCCTGCCTGCACGAGCCGTACGCGGACGACGCCCACGCCCGCACCGGCGCCGCCCACCTGGACGCCGCCCGGATCGCCGCCCACGTCGCGGCGTGCACCGAGGCGGGCCTGCAGGCGGGCTTCCACGCCATCGGCGACGCCGCGCTCTCCACCGTCGTGGCCGGGTTCCGGGCCGCCGCCGACGCGCTCGGCCCGGCGCGGGTCCGAGCCGGGCGCCACCGCGTCGAACACGCCGAGATGCTCACCCCCGAGACCGTCGCCGCCTTCGCGGAGCTGGGCCTGACCGCCTCCGTCCAGCCCGCCTTCGACGCCGCCTGGGGCGGCCCGGAGGGCATGTACGCCGAACGCCTCGGCGCGGAGCGCGCCGCGACCCTCAACCCGTACGCCGCGCTGCTGCGCGCCGGCGTGCCGCTCGCCTTCGGCTCCGACAGCCCGGTCACCCCGCTGGACCCCTGGGGGACCGTGCGGGCCGCCGCCCACCACCGCACCCCCGAGCACCGGATCTCGGTCCGCGCCGCGTTCACCGCCCATACGCGGGGCGGCTGGCGGGCCGTCGGCCGGGACGACGCGGGGACCCTGGTGCCCGGCGCGCCGGCCGACTACGCCGTCTGGCGGACCGCCGAGCTGCTGGTCCAGGCCCCCGACGACCGGGTCGCCCGGTGGTCGACCGACCCGCGCTCCGGGACGCCCGGCCTGCCCGACCTGACGCCCGGAGCGGAGCTGCCGGTCTGCCTGCGCACGGTGGTCGCCGGACAGACGGTCTACGTGCGGCCGAACGAGTGACGTAGGGACATTTCGTACCGCCGATCGACGGCCGACCGGCCGGTCCACGACCCGTCTCTCATCGGTACTGACCAGGCAATTTGGACAAAAGCCGCAGGTCGCACGGGTGTTGACAGAACGCGCCCATGGGCCGGTAGGTTCGGCCGGGTCCACCACAGGACGCCCGACCGGTCGAACCACCACGCAGTCGTCGAACGCCGCTGGGTCATGAGGTGGTGAGCCGCACCGGCCCACCACCGCCGACAGCCAGGTTCAGCGCCCGCGCCTCGGGGGCGAGGGAAGGTCTCGGCCGGACGGAGGGTGGGATCCGGGTGGGGCCCGGACGTTCAGTAGACAACGGCTCTCGGTCGACCCGCAGCCAGCGGGTCCCAGGTCGGCCCGAAGGGCGCCGGGCCCCGATCCGCAGCTCGCTCCGCCGTCGCCCGCGCGGCTCGCGCCGTGCTCGTCGTCCATGGATCGGCGGATTCGCCCGGTCCGCGCCGCGCGCCGGGCGACCGCGTCGAACCGCGGGGCGGCGCGCTGGATATGGTGTCCCCCTGTGTACGGACTCTAAGGGGCAGTAGTGAACGACGGCGGACAGAGGAAGTTCGGCCCGCTCGGCAAGGTTCTGGTGATCATCCCGACCTACAACGAGGTCGAGAACATCAAGCCGATCGTCGACCGGGTGCGCACCGCCGTGCCGGACGCCGACGTCCTGGTGGCCGACGACAACAGCCCCGACGGCACCGGCAAGGCGGCCGACGAGATCGCGGCCGCCGACGACCAGGTCCACGTCCTGCACCGCCAGGGCAAGGAAGGGCTCGGCGCCGCCTACCTCGCGGGCTTCGCCTGGGGGTCCGAGCGCGGCTACGGCGTCCTCGTCGAAATGGACGCCGACGGCTCCCACCAGCCCGAGGAGCTGCCCCGGCTGCTCACCGCCCTCAAGGGCGCGGACCTGGTCCTCGGGTCCCGCTGGGTGCCGGGCGGCCGCGTGGTGAACTGGCCCAAGAGCCGCGAGGTCATCTCCCGCGGCGGCAGCCTCTACTCCCGCCTCGCGCTCGGCCTCTCGGTCCGCGACGTCACCGGCGGCTACCGCGCCTTCCGCACCGAGACCCTCCAGGGCCTCGGGCTCGACGAGGTCGCCTCCCAGGGCTACTGCTTCCAGGTCGACCTCGCCCGCCGCTCCGTCGAGGCGGGCTACCACGTGGTCGAGGTCCCCATCACCTTCGTCGACCGCGAGGTCGGCGACTCCAAGATGAGCCGGGACATCCTCGTCGAGGCGCTGTGGCGGGTCACCGGCTGGGGCGTCACCTCGCGGGCCAACAAGATCCTGGGCCGCAAGAGCTCCTGACCGCCCCCGGCGGCCGGCCGGACACGTCATGATCACCCCCTTACGCCGCTTCCACGCCCGTACGGGCACACTGGTGGCATGACGACCGGCACACCGCCCCCGACCCGACCCCGGCGCTCGCGCGCCCGTAGATTCCTGCCGCCGGCCCTCGCCGCCTGGCTGGTGCTGGAGATCTGGCTCCTCAGCCTGGTCGCGTCGGCCGCGGGCGGCCTCACCGTCCTGCTCCTCCTGGCGGCCGGGGCCGTGCTCGGCGGCGTGGTGGTCAAGAGCGCCGGGCGGCGCGCCTTCCGGAACCTGACCGAGACCCTCCAGCAGGCGCCGGGGCAGCGGTCCGCGGCCCCCGGCGCCCCGCAGGTCGGCGGCGGCAAGGGCGGGAAGGGCGGCCGGGGCAACGGGCTGCTCATGCTCGGCGGCCTGCTGCTCGCGGTGCCCGGACTCGTCTCGGACGCGGTGGGGCTGCTCCTGCTCGTCCCCCCGGTGCGCACGATGATCAGCCGCTACGCGGAGCGGTCCCTGGAGCGCCGGATGCGCGCCGCCGCGCCGGGCGGCCTCTCGGACGCCTTCCAGCAGGCCCGGATGCACCGTCCGGACGGGAAGGTCGTCCAGGGCGAGGTCATCCGCGAGGACGGCGCGCAGGACGCCTCCCGGCCCGGCGAGGACCCCCGAGGTCCCCGGCCGCCCCTGACGCCCTGACGCCTCCGGAGGCGGGCACGACAAGAGCCGCGGGGGGGGGGGGGGGGGGGGGGGTGGGGCTGCGCAGGGCGTTGGTGTGTGTGTGTTTTTTTGGGGTGGGGTGGTGTG
>NZ_JBVJCD010000027.1:0-33613 GCF_055588985.1 Streptomyces sp. NPDC041970 | reverse complement strand
CCCACCCCCATCACCCTCACCCCCCGCCAAACACCCCCAACACCCCCCCCCCCCCCCCCCCCCCCCCCCCCCCCCCCCCCCGCGGCTCTGGTGCTGTGCTGCTGTGCGGTGGTGCGCGGTCAGGCAGACTTCCTGCTGTCCCGCGGGTGTACGGCGATGTTCATGGCTCCGGAGCGCAGAACCGCCAGCCTCTCGGCCAGCACCTCTTCCAGCTCCTCGCGGGTGCGCCGCTCCATGAGCATGTCCCAGTGCGTGCGCGCCGGCTTGCCCTTCTTCTCCTCGGGGCCGTCCCCGTCCACCAGGAGTGCCTGGGCGCCGCACGCCTTGCACTCCCACTCCGGCGGAATTTCCGCCTCCACCGAGAACGGCATCTCGAAACGATGTCCGTTCTGACATGCGTACTCCACCGCCTGGCGCGGGGCCAGATCGATGCCGCGGTCCGTCTCGTAGCTGGTAACCACAAGTCGCGTGCCGCGGAGAGCTCGCTCACTCATGAATCGTGCCTCCCGGGCTTGTCGCCCACAGGACAAAATGTCGCTGTCGTCGTCATCCGGTCAACGTCCGGTCGGCGGTAAAGATTCCCGTTGCCGGTCATGCGTCGCCCGTCGTGCCGCTGCCATATCTGGGTTGAGTACCCGCCCATGCCCGGTTTGTCACCTCTTGTGGACGCTGTCACCCAACGATCGGGCCGCTTCCCCTCGCAGTAACGGTCCTCCGGGCAGG
Source organism: Streptomyces sp. NPDC041970 (assembly GCF_055588985.1). Classification (NCBI taxonomy): domain Bacteria; kingdom Bacillati; phylum Actinomycetota; class Actinomycetes; order Kitasatosporales; family Streptomycetaceae; genus Streptomyces; species Streptomyces sp. NPDC041970. Next base: position 32,890 of record NZ_JBVJCD010000027.1, on the reverse strand, counting down.
CCAAAGACGTAGAGTACCGGCCTTTCACCGCAACGCCTAAATCCGCTCCGGCACGGGGTTGCCCGCCGCCTCCACCGCACGCCGTACGGGGACCCGCGCGAGCAGCACCGCGCCGAGGACGAAGAAGACGATCAGCGAGACGAGCGCCTGCCGGTAGCTGCCCGTCACCTGGTACGCCAGGCCGAACGCCAAAGGCCCCAGCCAGCTCAGCCCGCGGTCGCTCATCTCGTACGCGGAGAAGTACTCGGCCTCCTTGCCGCGCGGCACCAGATGCGAGAACAGGGACCGCGAGAGCGCCTGGCTGCCGCCCAGCACCAGGCCGATCGCCGCCGCGAGCGCGTAGAAGAAGACCGGCGCGTCGGCCGGCAGGAGGTAGGCGGCCACCAGGATCAGGGTCCACAGGACCAGCGAGCCCATGATCGTGCGCTTGGCGCCGTGCGTCCGGGCCAGCCGCCCCATGCCCAGCGCCCCCGCCACCGCCAGCACCTGCACCAGCAGCACGGCCGTGATCAGCGTCGTCTGGTCCAGTCCCAGTTCTTCCGAGCCGTACAGCGAGGCCTGGGAGATCACCGTCTGGACGCCGTCGTTGTAGACCAGGTAGGCCAGCAGGAACGAGAGGGTCAGCGGGTGCCGCCGCATGTCGCGCAGCGTCGCCGGCAACTGCCGCCACCCGGACGCCACCGCCCCCTCGCCGCCCGGAGCGATTTGGCGGTCGCGCAGCCGGCGCAGCGGTACGAGGGTGAACGCGCCCCACCACACCCCCGCGGAGGCGAGGCAGATCCGCACCGCTTCGGACTCCGAGAGCCCGAAGGAGGCGTGGCCGCTGTAGAGGACCAGGTCGAGGACCAGGACCAGGGCGCCCGAGGTGTAGCCGAAGGCCCAGCCGCGCGAGGAGACCGCGTCGCGCTCCTCGGGGCCGGCGATCTGCGGCAGGTAGGCGTTGTAGAGGACCATCGAGACCGAGATCGACGCGTTGGCGACGATCAGCAGGAACGCGCCCAGCAGGTAGCGGTGGCCGTCCAGGAAGAACATCCCGGCCGTGGCCGCCGCGCCGGTGTACGCGGCGGCCGCCAGCAGCGGCTTCTTGCGCCCGGTGCGGTCCGCGGCCGCGCCCACGACCGGCATCAGGACCACGGCCACGACGATCGACGCGGAGACGGCGTAGGCGAACAGCGAGCCCGCCCGCACGGGTATCCCCAGCGGGTGGACGAACCCCTCCGGATCGGCCGCCGCCCTGGCGACCGAGGTCAGGTACGGGCCGAGGAAGACGGTCAGCACGCTGGTGGAGTAGACGGAGCAGGCGAAGTCGTAGAAGTACCAGCCGTGCCGCTCCCGCTTGCGGGCGGCCGCGGCCCCGTCGTCCGGCGGCCGGTCGGACGGGTCGGCCCTCCCCGTGGTCCCGGTGCTCAACGCGCGCCCCCTCGGTCGTCGGCTGCCCGCGTACCGGGCGTCAGGCCCATGCGCCCCGCTCGCTCAGCACCGTACGCAGCGTCTCGATGTGATCGGTCATGATGCCATCCACCCCGAGGTCGAGGAGGGCGGCCATCCGCTCCGGCTCGTTCACCGTCCAGACGTGCACCTGGAGGCCGAGGGCGTGCGCCGCGCGGACGAAGCGGCGGTCGACCACCCGGATGCCGCCCTGCCGCTCCGGGACCTGGGCGCAGACCGCGCCCGCGCGCAGCGCCGCCGGGATCGCGTACGACCGCAGCCGCAGCCCCAGGACGCCGCGCACCCCGTACGAGGTGGCCAGGCGCGGGCCCGCCAGCCGGTGCGCGCGGGCCACGCGGGCCTCCGAGAAGGAGCCGACGCAGACCCGGTCCCAGGCGTCGGCCCGGCGGACGAGGGCGAGCAGGGGCTCCAGCGCCGACTCCGCCTTGAGGTCCACGTTCCAGCGCGCCTGGGGGAACTCCTCCAGCAGCTCCTCGAAGAGCGGCAGCGGTTCGGCCCCCGCGACCCGCGCCCGGCGCACCTCGCTCCAGGGCAGCGCGGCGATCCTGCCCCGCGCGTCGGTGACCCGGTCCAGGGTCGCGTCGTGGAAGGCGACCAGCCGGCCGTCCGCGGTGGTGTGCACGTCGGTCTCGAAATAGCGGTAGCCGGCCGCGGCCGCCCTGCGGAACGCGGCCGCCGTGTTCTCCACGCCGTCCGCCGCCCCGCCGCGATGGGCGAAGGCGATCGGCGCCGGATGGTCCAGGTAGGGATGGGGGCTCGGTGTCACTGCGGCAGTATCGCCCGCCCGGACGCCGCAGCGGCGACGGGCCGGGAACCGGCGGGCGGCGCCGCGGCGTCCGGTCGGTCCGCCGGGGGCGCCGCGCGTCCGGGCGCGTACCGCTCAGGGCCGGGTCGGCTGGGGCGCGGCCGCCCGCCCGGTGGGCGGGGCGGGCTCGGCCGGGGCGAAGACCGACAGGAAGAGCTGGGCCAGCGGGCCGATCGCGAGGGCGTAGAGCACCGTGCCCGCGCCCAGCGTCCCGCCGAGCAGGAACCCCGTCGCCACGACGGCCGCCTCGACCGCCGTGCGGGCCAGCCGGATGGAGCGGCCGGTCGCCCGGTGCAGCCCGGTCATCAGCCCGTCGCGGGGCCCCGGACCGAACCGGGCGCTGATGTACAGCCCCGTCGCCACCCCGTTGAGCACGACCCCCAGGACCAGCACGGGGACCCGGACGCCGAGCCCGTCCAGATCGCCGACCAGGGCGAGCGTCGCGTCCATCGCCAGTCCCACCACGAAGACGTTGGAGACCGTGCCGAGCCCCGGCCGCTGGCGCAGCGGTATCCACAGCAGCAGCACGATCGCGCCGACGATGATGGAGACGACGCCGATCGAGATCCCGGTCCGTTCGGAGAGGCCCTGGTGGAGCACGCCCCACGGCTCCAGCCCCAGCTCCGCCCGTACGAGGAGCGCCGAACTCGCCCCGTACAGGGCGAGGCCGACGTAGAGCCGGACCAGCCGCCCGGTGAGGCGGGCGGTGCTCCGGGCAGTGGTCCTGGCCACGTGGCGCTCCTTCTGCTGGTCGTAGTGGACTGCTCCGTGTCACCCTGTGGCAGGGGATCGGCCACCAGACATGGCCAATTCCAGGAAGGTGGACTGATTTCCATGGCGCAGTGGACATCGACGGTGGGGGCGGCCCAGCTCGCCCGGCAGCTTCGGACCCAGCAGTCCCGGCCCACCGGGGCGGGCGGCCGCAGACCGCCCGCCTACCGCGCGCTCGCCGACGGCATACGGCTCCTCGTGCTGGAGGGCCGCGTTCCGGTCGCCGCCCGGCTGCCCGCCGAGCGCGAACTGGCCCTCGCCTTCTCCGTCAGCCGCACCACCGTCGCCGCCGCCTACGAGGCGCTGCGCGCCGAGGGGTTCCTGGAGTCGCGGCGCGGCGCGGGGAGCTGGACCGCCGTCCCGGCCGGCAACCCGCTGCCCGCCCGCGGCCTGGAACCGCTGCCCCCCGAATCGCTCGGGTCGATGATCGACCTGGGCTGCGCCGCCCTGCCCGCCCCCGAGCCCTGGCTGACCCGCGCCGTCCAGGGGGCGCTGGAGGAGCTGCCGCCGTACGCCCACACGCACGGCGACTACCCGGCGGGGCTGCCCGTGCTGCGGGGGATGATCGCGGACCGCTACACCCGGCTCGGCATCCCCACGATGCCGGAGCAGATCATGGTGACCACCGGGGCGATGGGCGCCATCGACGCCGTCTGCCACCTCTTCGCCGGCCGCGGCGAACGGATCGCGGTGGAGTCCCCCTCGTACGCCAACATCCTCCAGCTCATGCGCGAGACGGGCGCCCGGCTCGTCCCCGTCGCGATGGAGGAGGGCCTCGGCGGCTGGGACATGAACCGCTGGCGCCAGGTGCTGCGCGACGCGGCGCCCCGGCTCGCCTACGTGGTCGCCGACTTCCACAACCCCACCGGCGCGCTCGCCGACGAGCAGCGTCGCCGCGAGCTGGTGGACGCGGCCCGGTCCGCCGGAACGGTCCTGATCGCCGACGAGACGATGAGCGAACTGCGCCTGGACCCGGAGGTCGACCTGCCCCGCCGGGTCTGCGCCTTCGACCCGGCGGGCAGCACGGTGCTGACCGTCGGGTCGGCCAGCAAGGCGTTCTGGGCGGGGATGCGCATCGGCTGGGTGCGCGCCGCCCCGGACGTCATCCGCAGCCTGGTCGCCGCCCGCGCCTACGCCGACATGGGCACCCCGGTCCTGGAGCAGCTCGCGATCAACTGGCTCATGGGGGGCGGCGGCTGGGAGCAGGCCGTCGCGGTCCGCCGCGACCAGGCGCGGGAGAACCGGGACGCGCTGGTCGCGGCGGTGCGCCGGGAGCTGCCGGAGTGGGAGTTCGCGGTGCCGCACGGCGGGCTGACGCTGTGGGTGCGCACCGGCGGGCTCTCCGGTTCGCGGCTGGCCGTCGCGGGCGAACGCGTCGGCGTCCGGGTGCCCTCCGGCCCCCGGTTCGGGGTCGACGGGGCCTTCGAGGGCTATGTCCGGCTGCCGTTCACCGTGGCCGGACCGGTGGCGGACGAGGCGGCCGTGCGCCTGGCCGCCGCGGTGGACCTGGTGCGCTCGGGCGCGGGGGCGGGGGCCGACGCCCCGCGCAGCTTCGTCGCCTGACGGCCGCGCCCGGCGACGGCCGGGGGCGGGTCCGCTCGGGCCTGGCCCCCGCCCGGCGCGGACGCTTCAGTTCGCGGCGCCGGCCGGTCGCGCCCCGGCCGCGGCGGCCTCGGCCTCGACGGGGCCGGGCACCGCCACGGAGGGCCGGCCGGGGGCCGCTCCCGCATGGGCCGGCGCGGACTCGGCGGCCGGGTTCGGTTCGGGCAGCAGGTCGAGCACCGCCTGCCGGTGGGCCTCGCGGGCGGTGTCGTCGTACGGGTCGGGGGTCGCCGGCACCTGGAGCCGCAGGACCGGACCGGCGCCCAGGCGGGCGTAGCCGCGGCCCGCGGGGACGTCGGGCGGGGGAGTGGTGCTCGGTTCGGCGCCCAGGACGGCGGCGATCCGCTCGCGGGAGGCCGGACCGAGGACGACGCGGGCCCGCGCGTGGGTCCGCACGGTCTCGGTCAGGGTCTCCAGAGCGTCGAACTGGTCCGCCAGGACGACGGTGACCCGCGCCGCCCGGCCGTGCCGCAGCGGAATCCGCAGCAGCTCCTGCGGGTCGGGCCTGCCGTCGGCCGCCGCGAGGTGGCCCAGGAGGCCGGGGCGGTCCACCAGGACCCACAGCGGCCGCCGGACGTCGTCGGGCAGCGGATGGCCGTGCTGCCGGGCCCGGTCGGCCGCGATCAGCCGCCGCTCGGTCTCGTGCGCCGCCCACTCCAGCGCGGGCAGCGCCCCGCCGAGGCCGGACTCCACGGCGAGGACGCCCCTCCGCCCGGCGAGGGCGGCGAACTCACCGCTCCCGCCGCCGTCCAGGACCAGGACGTCACCGTGCTGGAGGGCCTGCAGGGCGATCGAGCGGACCAGGGTGGTGGCGCCGGCGCCGGGCCGGCCGAGGACCAGCAGGTGCGGTTCGGCGGAGCGGTCGCCGGTCCGCCAGAGGACGGGGGAGGCGTCCACCGTCGCGTCGCCGTCGCGCACCGGGACGGTACGGGAGACCGCGTCCGGGTCGGTGAAGCCGAGGACCGTCTCGCCGGGGGCGGTGACGAAGCGCTGGGCGGCGATCGTGGCGGGCAGCGCGTCCAGCACCGCCATGGCGAGGCGGTTGGCCTCCTCGTCCCAGGTGAAGCGGTACTCGCGGCCCCGGCCCGACTTGGCGTGCAGGATCCGTTCGATACGGGTCCGGGCGGCGGCCTCGCCGTCGGTGAAGTAGGCGGGGTAGGAGACCTGGAGGCGGGTGAGCCGCCCGCTCCCGTCGAAGGCGTGGTCCGAGAAGACCCTCTCCCAGTCGCCGCCGTGGGCGAACAGCGGGCTCGGGTCGTCGGGCACCGAGAAGTACGGGACGAGGGCTTCGTACAGCGCCCTCAGCCGTGCGGCCCCGGCCTCGTCGGGGCCGCTCCGCGCCGGGGTCCGCTCCCGCCCCTTCCAGGCGGCGGCGCCCATGACCGCGATCAGGGCCAGGGCCGGCCCGAACGGGGCGAGCGCCACCACGAGCACACAGGCCGCGGCGAGGAACAGCTTGGGGCCGCGTCGGTCCTCGGGGGTCGCGAGCCACATCCGCCGCCCGGAGGCGGCCAGCAGCCGCAGGCCGCGGAACACCGTGATCAGCGGATGGAGCACGTCGGCGGCGGTGTCGGCGCACGAGCGCGCCAGCTCTCTGCCGCGCGTGATCGAAGCGCCGCCGCTGCTCAGAACGCGGGGGAGGGGTCGCCGGGCCACATCGGTCTCCTGGGGGTGGAAGCGGTCGCGGAGCGTCAGAACTTGATCCCGCCCAGCAGCCCGGCCAGGCTCGCGCCGCCCGCCGTGATGCTGGGCGCGATGGCGGTGCCGGCCAGATAGAAGCCGAACAGGGCGCAGACGACGGCGTGGGACGCCTTGAGCCCGTCCTTCTTGAAGAACAGGAAGACGATGATGGCGAGCAGGACCACGCCCGAGATGGAAAGGATCATGAGCGGTTCTCTCCTGGATGAGGGGACAGTCACCATGAGTCCTTCCAGGATCACGGGAAGTATCCGTATGACAAAAGGTGCAATCGAGTGAATACTGAGCGCTTTCACTTGACTGGCCCAGGCGACCCGGCTCCTGAAGGCGCTTCCCCCGCCTCCGCGCCGGGAAGAGGACGCCCGCAGGGCGTCCCGGCCCCCTGCGCACCGGGTCGCCCCGGACCGGGAGCAGTACCCTGTCGATTCACTCGTACGGCCCGCGCCGTACGCCCAGGGTCAACGCGGCGGCGACCGTCGCGGCAGCAGCAAGGAAGGCGGTCCGTCCGATGAGCGAAACCCCCGACCCCGAGGTGGTCGAGCTGGCGACCAAGGTCTTCGACCTGGCCCGCGCCGGCGACGCCGCGGCCCTCGCCGCGTACGTCGACGCCGGCGTCCCCGCCAACCTCACCAACGACCGCGGGGACACCCTGCTGATGCTCGCCGCCTACCACGGGCACGCCGAGGCGGTCACCGCCCTCGTCGCCCGCGGCGCCGACCCGAACCGGGCCAACGACCGGGGCCAGACACCCCTGGCCGGAGCGGTCTTCAAGAGCGCGGACGCGGTCGTCGACGCCCTGCTCGCCGCGGGCGCCGACCCGGCCGCCGGCACCCCGTCCGCGCTGGACACCGCCCGCATGTTCGGCCGGTCCGAGCTGGTGGAACGCTTCGGTGCCCGGTGAGGCGCGGGCGGTCGCGCCGAGGGGCGTGTCCGCCGACGGCTCCGGTGACCGGTCCGTCGTAAATGTGGTCGCGGTGGCGAAATGGCTGGGTCATCATGACGTCGCGGGCCCGCCCAGGGCCACCGACGAGAGGCGGGAAGATGCTCAGCACCAGGCGAGAGACGGCGGTCGGCCGACCATGTCACCACGCGGCGTAGGAGTGGCCCCCGGCCACCCCCTCGTGCCGAGAGGCACGGGGCACCGCACAGTCCCGGTCGCGTCGACAGCTTGATGTGAGGCTCTCTCCCATGTTCGATCCGTTCATAGCGCCGAGCGGCACCCTGCTCGGCCTGCTGCAGAGGGGCCGCGGCGACGGCACGCTCCACGCGCTCGCCGCACCGCGCCCCGAAGCCCTCGCGGCTCTCGACCACTGCGTCGTGAGCGACCCCCGTCACGACTGGCAGGTGGAGAACCGCTCCCTCTACTACGCCCGCCTCTACCTCGACCTCGACGGCGGCGTCGAGGAGATCGAGCGGCACCTCGCCGGCCCCGACGACCTCGCCGACCCCGACGACTCCCGCACCGGTCTGGCGCTCTCGGTCCTCGGCCACCTCGCCTCCTACGGACGCGACGACGCCCTGGCGCTGCTCCGCCGCTACGCGAGGACCGGCGCCAACTGGGCGTGGGCCCTGGACGAGCTGGCCCTGCGCGACGACGACGCCCATCTGCGCGCACTCGCCCTGCCCGTCCTCGCCCGCTTCCCGGCCACCGAGCAGGGCGCGGCCGACCTCGCCGCCGCCGTCCGGGACTCCTTCGAGCCGCGCCCCTGGCGGCTGTGGGCCGACGACCCGCGCGAGGAGGTCGGCGCCCGCGTCAGGGCCGCCACCGAGCAGGGCTCCTTCGACCGCTGGCAGCGCCAGATGCGCCCCGGCGGCCCCCGCCCCGGCTGGAGCGTCCAGGCCGTCTTCGACTGGGCCCAGCAGGCCCTGGAACGCGGCAGCGAACTGCACGTCCCCGCCGCCCGCTGCCTGGCCGCCGTCGCCGCCCCCGACGACCGCCCCCTGATCGTGGAGGCCGCCCGCCGCGGCCCCGAAGGCGCCCGCTGCGCCGCCCTGCACTACCTCGCCGAGGCCGGCGACCCCGCCGCCCTCGACCTCATCGAGGCCGCCGCCGTCAGCCCCGCACGGACCGTCGCCGACGCGGCCATCGCCGCCTTCGAACGGATGACCTGCGACGACGCCGTGGAGCGCGCCCGGCGCTGGGCCCGCAGGCCCGACGCCCTCGGCGCCTCCGCCGCCGGAGTCCTCGCCTGCCGCGGCACCGCCCAGGACGCTCCCCAAGTCCTGGGCGCGCTGCGGGAGGCCGTCCGCGGCGACGGCCCCGACGCCCCGCGGCTGTGGACCCTCGTCGACGGCGCCGGCCGGCTCGGCATAGCCTGCGCCGCCCCCGTGCTGCGCCACGTCTACCGCGAGACGTCCTCCTCGCACCTGCGGGGCAGGGCCGCGCGCGCCCTGGCCGCCACCGACCCCTCCTTCGCCACCGGGTTCGCGGTGGAATGCCTCTGGGACTGCGAGGAGACCACCCGCGAGGTGGCCGCCCGGCACGCCGAGACCGGGGACGTCCGCGTCGCCGAACGCCTGCGCCGCCTCGCCGCCGACCCGGCCGAGGAGGCCGAGGTCCAGACGGCGGTCCGCAGCCGGATCGGGCCCGACGCACCGGCGCTCTGAGCGCGGCCTCCCGGCACGGGGCCGCCGGAGCGGGCGCGCCCGGCATCTGCGCGACGCGGCCGGCGGCCGCCCCGGCGGCCCTCCGGCCCCCCGCTCGGGCGGGCGGCGGCCGGCCCCGCGTCCCCGGCGGCGCAGGCCCCGCACGCGGCGGGCGGCGGCGCTCGGGCGCGTCGAGGGCCGCCGCGGCCGCCGCCCGTGCCCCGGTCGCATTAGGGCCGTTTCGACCGTTGTCCGTACGAGGACCTAATCTGTCCCACGTGACTTCGCCAGCCGACACGCAAACCGCTGCGCCGCAGCTCAGCGCGGGGCCGCGACCGGCTCCGGGCCCCGCCGCCGACGAGGGGCTCTCGCGGCGGCTGCGCGCCCTCGCCTGCACGGCGCCGCTGCACGACCTGGACGTGCGCAAGGCCAACCTGGCCGGGGAGTACACGGTCTACGCCATGGCGGAGGTCGCCCTCGCCGCGATCGACCACGTCACCCTCAACATGGACTTCGACACCGGGGCCGACCACGACCAGATAGTGACCAGGCTGCTGCCCCGGATCGCCGCGCAGGCACCGGACCGCCCCGCCGCCGAGCACGAACGGGTCGCCCGCTGGGTCCTGGAGAACCTCGTCAACGTCGGCAGCGTCGACCGCGGCTTCCGCGCGGTCTACGGCACCTTCGGCCCCGACGGCGTCTACGTCCGCAGGGACTACGACTTCAAGCTGATCGAGGAGGTTCCGGGCTACGGCGGCACGGTCTACCTCCGCGCCACCGACGAAGCGGTCAACGTCCTGGTCGGCGCCCTCGACACCGATGTGACCAGCGCTCAGATCGCCGCCGAGGTCAAGCTGGAGGTCCTCATCAGCCGGGGCCGCCTCGCCGACGCCCAACTCGCCGCCGAGCAGGCCCGCTACCGGACCGTGCAGTACGCGGAGACGCTGCGCCGGACCCTGGAGGCCACCCGGCGCAACGTCCGGGCCGTCGACTGGCTCCACACTGTCCCGGACATGATCGCCGAGGCCCTGGACCACGTCGCCGACCGCTACCGCCACGAGAACGCGATCCTCACCAACATCCGCAAGGCGCGCGACGAGGCCGAGGACCCCGAGCACAAGCGCCGGGCCGCCGAGCTGGTCGACATCGTCAAGGACTGCATCCGCCGCCACACCCAGCTCCAGTCCCGCCTGCTGGAGGCCGGCCCCCTCTTCCGCGCGGAACAGGACCGGCAGGCGTTCGCCGCCCCCGCCGCCCACGCCGGCCTCGATCTGTACGGGCAGCTCCTCGCCCCGCTGCTGCCGCTCCCCGTCGAGCGGTCCGCCCGCGTCACCGACGCCTTCTTCGCCCACGGAACCGGACTGCGCACGCCCGGTTCCGTACGCGTCGGCGACCTGGTCGACCTGCTCCTCACCCCGCCGCAGGAGCGCGAGCACCTGGGCGCGGAGATGCCCGAGCCCGACCTCATCGCCACCCCGGACGACAGCCGGTTCAGCGAGGAGCAGCTCGCCCGCGCCATGGCCCTGCTCGACCTGGAGCACGACGCGCCGCGCCGCCTGTCCGGACTGCTCGCCGAGGCCCGGCGCGACGGCGACGCCGACCTGCCCTACCTGGTCGCGCTGCTCGCCTTCCACGCTGCCAGCCCGCCGGTGGGCACCGCCTACCGCCAGGGCGAGCGGCGCCTGCTGTTCGCGGTCGACGACGGCGCCGAGCTGGACGACCCCGAGTTCGGCGGCGCCGACCTGATCGTGGGCACCGCCCTGCTGGACGCCGCGGGCATGGCCGCGGACCGCAAGGAGGCCTCGTGACCGGCGCCCCCGCCCTGCCGCCGGCCGCCCCGACCCGCGCCCCGGCGCATCCCTTCCGTACCGAGGAGCCCCAGCCGTGAGCGACCACGACGCCGAGCACCCCGACGCGTGGACCGAGCCCTCCACCGCGTACGCCGATCCAGCGCCGCCCGCGTCCGGGGAGCGCCCGGCACCGCCGTACGAGCCCGCCGGCCAGCCGCCCGTCACCCCGGCCGACGCCGCCGACGCCGCCCGGCTGGTCTCCTTCGGACTCCAGCCCAAGCTGCTGCCCGCCCGCGACGCCGAGTACGCCGACCTGCTGCGCCGCTACCGCGAGGACGCGCCCTTCGCCCGGCTCGCCGACGCCGTCGCCACCGGGCTCGGCCTCATCGTCCTGGAGGTCTCCCCGCGCGCCGGGATGGCGGTGACCGCGGGCGAGGACTCCGTCTTCGCCGTCCGCATGGGCGACTACGCCCGCCGCGCCTCCTCCGACTCCGCCGACCGCTTCCTGCACGGCCTGGCCCATCTCGCGGTCGCCGCCCTGGCCTTCCCCCGCCCCGAGGACCTCGCCGACGACGCGTACATCGGCCGCATCACGGTCAACGGCGTCGACGCCTTCGTACGCCAGGCCTGCCGGCGGCTGGAGGAGCGCGCCGAGGAACAGGGCGACAACACCGACCCCGCCAGCGACGCCCCCGGCCTCGAATCCGGCTGGCGGATCTACGCCCGCCGCAGCGCGACCGGCGCGACCAAGGACGCCCGCCGACTCGCCGGCTCCACCACGGGCATCATCGGCAAGGCCGTCGCCTTCCTCACCGACTCCGGCTTCCTCCAGCGCACCGGCGACGACGCGGGCGGCGCCTACCGCACCACCGCCCGCTACCAACTGCAGGTCCGCGACATGGCCGGCAGCGCCGCCATGGCCGAACTGCTGGAGCTCGGCGTCGTCCCCGTCACCGACGGCTCCGCCACCCTGCTGCCGCCCTCCGACCCCGACGACCTGGAACTGGTCGCGGACGCCGGTCTGCCCTTCCACTCCTGACCGCCCCGCACCACCACCGCCGCTCCGCCCCCGCTCACCGAACGACGAGAGTCCGCCGCCATGTACGAGTTGTCCAGGGTCCGCCTCTACTCCATCGGACCCGCCGGTGCGCGCTACGCCGACACCGTCCTCGACCTGCGCGGCGTCGGAGCGCCCGTCCCCGACCCCGCCCCGGCCCAGGCGGAGTTCTTCGAGGACGAGCCGGTCGGCCCGCCGCGCCGCCCCGCGCCCGCGGGCGTCCTCTTCCTGGAGAACGGCGGCGGCAAGTCCGTCCTGCTGAAGCTGATCTTCTCCGTGATGCTCCCCGGCCACCGCAACACCCTCGGCGGGGCCAGCTCCGGCGTGCTGCGCAAGTTCCTCCTCGCCGACGACTGCGGGCACGTCGCCCTGGAGTGGCAGCACACCCTCACCGGCGAGTGCGTCGTCGTCGGCAAGGTCAGCGAGTGGCGCGGCCGGCAGGTCTCCAACGACCCGCGCAAGTTCGCCGAGGCGTGGTACTCCTTCCGCCCCGGACCCGGCCTGAGCCTGGACAGCCTGCCCGTCGCGGAGGCCACCGCCGTCGGCCGCCCCGCCGAGGGCGTCTCCGGCGCACGCGGCAGGCGGCGCACCATGAAGGGCTTCCGCGACGCGCTGATGGACGCGGGCAAGTTCTACCAGCACCTCGACGTGCACTGGGAAGAGATCCACGACCGCTGGAACGAGCACCTGGGCGAGCTCGGCCTCGACCCCGAACTCTTCCGCTACCAGCGCGAGATGAACGCCGACGAGGGCGAGGCCGCCGGGCTCTTCGCGGTGAAGAAGGACTCCGACTTCACCGACCTGCTGCTCCGCGCCGTCACCGACACCCGCGACACCGACGGACTCGCCGACCTCGTCAGCGGTTTCGGCGACAAGCTGGGCCGCCGCGCCGAGCTGACCGCCGAACGCGACTTCACCGCCGGCTCCGTGGACCTGCTGGGCCGGATCGTCGAGGCCACCGAGACCCGCGCCCGCACCCGCGACGTCCACGCCGCCGCCGAACGCCGCACCCGCACCCTGGCCCGCCGCCTCTCCGCCCGCGCCGCCGAGGAGCGCGGGCGCACCGCCGAGCTGGCCGGACGGGTCACCGCCGCCGCGCACACCGTCACCGAGGCCGACGCCGTCCGCGGCCGCCGGTCCCTGATCGCGTCCGAACTCGCCTACCGGCACGCCTCGTTGGCCCTGTCCGCGGCCGAGAGGAGCGCCGCCGCCGGCCGCAGGGAGCTGGCCGAGGCCCGCACCCTGCACGCCGCCTGGCAGGCCACCGAGGCCGTCCTGCGGCACCGCGCCGCCGCCGACCGCTCCGCCAGGGTCGCCGCCGCCATCCGCGAGGCCGAACGGGACGCCGCCCCGGCCCTCGCCGCGCGCGGCGCCGCCGCCGCCGACCTCGTACGGGCCCTGCACACCGCCGCCGAGGAGGGCGAGCGCCTCGCCAACGAGCAGGAGGAGCGCTCCGAGACCCTCCAGGCCACCGGCGAACGCGCCCACCGCGACGCCACGGTCGCCGCCACCGAGGCCCAGCGCGCCCGCAGCGAAGCCGGCCACCTGCGCCAGCGCCTGGCCGAGGTCGAACAGGAGACCGCCGAAGCGGTACGGGCCGGATGGCTCGACGACACCGCGCCGGACGCCGACCCGGCCCGCGCCGCGCTCGCCGCCAACGACGCCGAGCACACCGCCGTCGCCGCCTGGGACACCGCCCGCGAAGCCGCCCGGACCGCCGCCGACACCGCCCGCGAGGCGGCGGCCGCCGAGAGCCGCGCCGAACTGGCGGCGGCCCGCGCGGCCGACGGCTCCCAAGCGGCCGAGCGGCGCTACGAGGACGAGCTGCGCGCCGCCGCCGCCATCGCCGCCGACCCCCGCCTGGCCGACCTGCTCGGCCTGCCCGCCGCTTCCGCGGTCCCCCACCCGCGCAGGGCGGCCGCCGAGGAAGCGCCGGCGACGGACCGGGGGGCCGCCGCCCGCACCGACCCGCACGGCGGCGACGGCACGGCCACCGGGACCGCGCCGGACCGCGCCGTCGCCGTGGCCGACCAGCCCGCCGCCCACCCGCCGCTGAGCCCGGAGGAGTTCGACCGCGGCGCCGACGAGCTGCGCGACCTCCTGGAGCGGTCCGTCACCGCCGCCGAGCGTCGCCTCTTCGACCTGCGCACCGCCGCCGCCGACGACGCCCGCATCCTCGGCGCGCTCGGCGAGGGCGGCCTGCTGCCGCCCGGCCCCGACGTCCTCGCCACCGCCGAGTACCTGGGCGAGCACGGCATCCCCGCCCTGCCCGGCTGGCGCTACCTCGCCCAGGCCGTGGACCCCGCCGACCACGCCGCCGTCCTCGCCGCCCGCCCCGAGCTGGTCGACGGCGTCGTCATCACCGACCCCGACGCCCACAGCCGCGCCCGCGACGTCCTCGGCGGCGCGGCGCTGCTGCCGCGCTCGGCCGTCGCCGTCGGCACCGCCGCCGCCCTCCTCGCCCCCGTCCCCGCCCCCGGCGCCGGGCCCGACGCCCGGAACGACGGCGTCTTCCTCGTCCCGCCCAACCCGGCCATGCACGACGAGCACGCCGCCGACGAGGAGCGCCAGGCGCTGCGCAGCCGGGCCGCCGCCCGCGACGAGGACATCCGTACGCTCGCCGCCCGCCTCGCCGCCGACCGCTCCCTCGCCGCCCGCATCGGTTCCTGGCGCGCCGACTGCCCGCCCGGAGTGCTCGCCGAGCTGGCCGAGGCCGCCGCCAGCGCCCGTACGGCCGCCGAAAGCGCCGAAGCCGCCCTCGCCGAAGCCCGGCGGGCCCGCACCGAGGCCGACGAGATCGCCGCCGACGCCGCACGGGTCCGCGACGAGCGCCAGGAGGCCGCCCAGCGCGCCCGCCGCGCCGCCGACGCCCTGGCCGGGCTCGCCCACCGGCTGCGGGAGCGGGCCGGCTGGCAGGCCCGGCTGCGCGAACTGGTCGACGAGGCCGCCGAGTCCGAGGCCCGCGCCGCCGTCTGCCTCGACCTCGCCCGCGCCGCCGACGAGGACCGCCGGGCCGCCCAGCGCGCCGGGGACGACGCCCGCCGCACCGCCCGCGCCCTGCGGGCCGAGCGCGCCGAGATCGCCGGAGTCCCCGAAGACCTCCCGGAGCCCGACGAGACCGCGGCGCGCACCGCGCTGCCCGCCCTGCGCGAGGCGTACCGGGCCGCCTCCCAGTTGTACGAGAAGGTCGGCGTCGGCGCCGACCTGCGCGCCGAGCAGGCCCGCGCGGAGAGCGACGAGAGCGCCGCCCTCGCCGAGCTGGACCGCCTCACCAACAAGGTCCGCGTCCGCGCCGCCCAACTCCTGGAGGGCACGGACGGAGCGGACGGCCCGTCCCGCCAGGCCGCCGTGGCCCGCGCCGAGGCCCACGTCCAACTCCTGGAGTCCCGCGCCTCCGCCGCCAGCGAGCACCTGGGCCGGTTGCGCGGCGAGGCCGAACGGCTCGCCCCCGACGACGAACGGCCCCACCACACCGAGCTGCCCGAGGAGTCGGTCCCGGCCGACGCCGAGCAGGCCCAGGCCCTCCTGCGCACGGCCACCGCCGAGCTGGCCGCCGCCACCGCGGCCCTGGACACCGCCCGCGCCGCCCACAGCGAGCTGCTGCACGCCCACCGCACCGCCGAGGAGTCCGCGGGCGGCTTCGACGAGACCGCGGCGCTCCTGCGCGACCTCCTCCGCGACCACGCGACGGAGGACGGCGGCGAGAGCGCCGAACCGTACCCCGGCACCCTGGAGGAGGCCCGGCACTCCGCCGCCGAGGCCCGCCGCTCCCTGCGCGGGTGCAACGCCGACCTCTCGGCGGCCGAGAGCGCCGTACGGGAGGCGAGCGACGTGCTCGTCCGGCACGCCAACTCCACCCGCTACGAACAGGTCCGCACCCCGGCCCGCCAGCAGATCCGCGAACTGCCCGCCGCCGCGCTGCCGGAGCACGCCCGCAAGTGGGCCGACGCCTTCGCCCCCCGCCTGCGCGTCCTGACCGACGAACTGGTCCAGTTGGAGCGCAACCGCGACTCGATCGTGGACCGGCTGCGCGGCCTGGTCGAATCCGCGCTGGCCACCCTGCGCTCCGCCCAGCGGCTCTCCCAGCTCCCCGAAGGGCTGGGGGAGTGGTCGGGGCAGGAATTCCTGCGCATCCGCTTCGAGGAGCCCGACCAGACCACCCTGACCGAACGCCTCGGCGAGGTCGTCGACGAGGCGACCCACGCCGCCCTCAGGAAGAACTCCGACCTGCGCCGGGACGGCGTGTCCCTGCTGCTGCGGGGCGTCGAGGCCGCGCTGCGCCCCAAGGGCATCGCGGTGGAGATCCTGAAGCCGGACGCGGTGCTCCGCGCCGAGCGGGTCCCGGTCGGGCAGATGGGCGACGTCTTCTCCGGCGGGCAGTTGCTCACCGCCGCCATCGCCCTCTACTGCACGATGGCCGCCCTGCGCAGCAACGACCGGGGCCGCGACCGCCACCGGCACGCCGGGACCCTGTTCCTGGACAACCCGATCGGCCGCGCCAACGCCACGTATCTGCTGGAGCTCCAGCGGGCGGTGTCGGACGCGCTGGGCGTGCAGCTCCTCTACACGACCGGTCTGTTCGACACGACCGCGCTCGCCGAATTCCCCCTGGTCATCCGGTTGCGCAACGACGCCGACCTGCGGGCGGGGCTGAAGTACATCAGCGTCGAGGAGCACCTGCGCCCCGGCCTCCCGCAGCAGGACCCGGATGGCGAGACGGTGCACGGCGAGATCACGGCGACCCGCATGTTCAAACGGAGCGAGCAGTCCACCGCCGCCCAGGAAAAGGAACCCCGGCGGAGCCCGTGAAACCGCGCCCCGGCCGTCGCGCGGTGCGCCACGACGGCGGGCCGGGACCCTCGCCCGCCCGGCGGAGCCCGTGACCGCGCACCCGGCATCCGCCGAGCCCGTGACCGCGCTCCCGTAGGACGCCCGTGCCACGACGGCGAACGCGCCCGTAGAAGGCAGCCGCCTCCCGCAGGCAGCCCCCCCGCCACGCGGGCCGCACCCGATGTCCGGGCGCGGCCCGCGCGAGGGGACGCCGCTCAGGGCCCGCAGGACCGAGGCGTCAGGCGCGCGAGAGGCCGCCGGCGTTCCGGCGGTCCCGTATGCCGCCGCCCGTGCCGTCCCGCTCGGCGGCCCGTTCGGCCCGCCGGGCCCTGCGCCGTTCCCGGCGTATCTGCCGGGCCGTGCTGCTCGGCACGGACACCACGCCGTGGCGCTGGTTCCACACCTGCCGGGTCACCCACACGTCCAGCACCGCCCAAGTGGCGGCCACCGTGCTGACGACGCTGCTGAGCACCATCGGGAAGGCCAGCCACGAGCCGGTCAAGGTGCTCAGAAAGGCGATCATCGCCTGGATGATCGTGAACGACATGACGAGGACGGCACGCACCGCGGCCGTCCGCACCGCATCGGGCATCCGCCGCTTCGTGGCCGGCTCCTCCACCCACAACTGCCGAGGCGGCCGCCCCCCGTACCCGGCGTCCGCGCCCACGGCCGCCGGGACTCCGGCACCGCGCTCCTTCGTGCTCAAGGACCTTCAACTCCCCACCGCTGTCCGACATCAGGGTGGCTGCCCGGCCTGTGCCGTCTCCCCGCAGGCGGATCGCGTCCGACCTGCCGCGCACGCTCCCGCCGTGCGTCTACCCCGTACATAGGGACGAACCACCCGCCCCGAAGATTCCCCTGGAAAAGCACCCGCGGCACACCGAAAGCCGAAGAGCGAAGAATTCCAGCCAAGTGGCCCGTGCTGGTACGGCTCAGTCCGACCGGTCCCCTCTGTCGTATTCGCGAGATTCGTCTGCGGGGGATACCGGGACAACTCGTGATCCAGCCGCGCAGGGACGGCTGAAAATCGTCCGGAAGCGCCTGGGGACCGACTCTGCGGCAGTAGTAGGCTCGCGCCGTTTATACACGCAGGACGGACCCTCGCCCGCGTTCGCCCGATACGCGCCGGTGCCCGCGCGGCGGGGCGGGGGCGAAGGGCGACCGGGAGAAGACCACCCCCGCGGTGCGGGGCCGATCTGGGGGAGGCCATGCGCTTTCGCGGGAAGTCCATCCGCAGGAAGATCGTGGCGTTGCTGCTCGTGCCGCTCGTCTCCCTCACCGGCCTCTGGATCTTCGCCACGTACGTCACGGGCCGCCAGGCGAGCGCGCTGATGGGCGCCGGAGCCGTAGTGGAGAAGGTCGTCCACCCCCTGGAGGAGACCGTCCGGGCCGTCCAGGCCGAGCGGCGCCAGACCCTCGTCTTCCTCGCCGACCCGCGCGCCTCCGACGCGCTCCCCCTCCTCCTGAGCCTACGGGCCTCGACCGACCGCACCGTGGACGAGGTCAGGGAGAACGCGGAGCGGCAGGAGGTGCGCGAAGCACTGAGCGGCGAGGACCGCGACCGCCTGGACGCGATCGTGAGCGCCGTCGACGGGCTCGACGCGCTGCGCGACTCGGTGGAGAAGCGCACCATCAGCCGGGCGAAGGCGCTGGACTTCTACAACGGCCTCGTCGACCCTTCCTACCGCCTCCTCAACGGCCTCCACACGCTGCAGAACGCGGAGTTGGACAAGCAGATGCGGGCCCTGGCCGGGATATCCCGCGCTCGGGAGATGCTGGCGCGGGAGGACGCGCTGATCGCCTCGGGCCTCATCGCCGACCGGTTCACCACCTTCGACCTGCGCCGGATCGCCGGCCTGGTGGCCCAGCGCGAGCTGCTCTACGAGGTCAGCCTGGAGAACCTCCCCGCCGACGAGCGCCGCCGCGTCGAGCACTTCTGGGGCGGCCCCGACGCCGAGCGGCTGCGCACCGCCGAGGACGTCCTCATCGCCGCCGGCCCGACGCAGCGCCCCGGCGCCGTCGACACCGAGCGCTGGGAGGCGGCCGCCGGGCCCGTCCTCGACCGGTTGGCGGGCGACTCCACCGAGATGAGCAACCGCTTCGCCGGCCGGGCCGAACCGGTCGGCCGAAGGGTCCTCGTCCGGGCCGGAATCGCCGGAGTCCTCGGCTTCGCGGCCCTGGTCGCCTCGATCTTCGTCTCCGTGCGCATCGGCCGCCGCCTCGTCCGCGACCTCTCGCGGCTGCGCAAGGACGCCCACGAGGTCTCCGGCGTCCGGCTGCCCAGCGTGATGCGCCGCCTGGCCGCCGGCGAACAGGTGGACGTCGAGACCGAGGCCCCGCACCTCGGTTACGAGCCCGACGAGATCGGCCAGGTCGGCCAAGCGCTCAACACCCTCCAACGCGCCGCCGTCGAGGCCGCGGTCAAGCAGGCGGACATGCGCCGCGGCGTCTCCGAGGTCTTCGTCAACCTGGCCCGCCGCAACCAGGTCCTCCTGCACCGCCAGTTGACCCTCCTGGACGCCATGGAGCGCCGTACCGAGAACAGCGACGAGCTGGCCGACCTGTTCCGCCTCGACCACCTCACCACCCGTATGCGGCGGCACGCCGAGGGGCTCGTGATCCTCTCCGGCGCCGCCCCCTCCCGCCAGTGGCGCAAGCCCATCCAGTTGATGGACGTGGTACGGGCCGCCGTCGCCGAGGTGGAGGACTACGAGCGCATCGAGGTCCGGCGGCTGCCCCGGATCGGCGTGGGCGGCCCCGCGGTGGCCGACCTCACCCACCTCATCGCCGAACTCCTGGAGAACGCGACCGTCTTCTCCCCGCCGCACACCGCGGTCCAGGTGCACGGGGAGCGCGTCTCCAACGGATTCACGCTCGAAATCCACGACCGGGGCCTCGGCATGACGCCCGACGTGCTCCTCGACGCCAACCTGAGACTCGCCGAGACCCCCGACTTCGAACTCTCCGACACCGACCGGCTGGGCCTGTTCGTGGTCAGCCGGCTCGCCCGCCGGCAGAACGTCCGCGTCTCCCTCCAGAAGTCGCCGTACGGGGGCACCACCGCGGTCGTGTTCATCCCCGTGGCCCTGCTCACCGACGCCCCCGACACCCACGGCACCGGCTTCCGCCTCGACCGCCGGGCCGAGCGGGCGATCGGCGGCGCCACCCGGCAGGCGGAGCGCCCCGGCGGGGACCGCCGCACCGGCGGCAGCTCCACCGGCCTCGCCCGAGTCGTCCCCGCCGGGCTCGGCGGTCCGGCCGTCCTGGACGGACCGGTCGAGCTGGAGGCGGTGGGGGAGGGGGCGGACGCCGCCGGCGATCCGCTGGACCCGGCCCTCGGCCCGGTCCTGGACGGCGTGTCCGATCTGGAGGACGCCGAGAGCGAGCGCGGCGGCGTCTTCCGCGCCCGCCACCCGCGCCGCGACCCCGACCGCGACGGGCGCGGGGACACGCCCGGCCACCCGCGCCGCGACCCCGACCGGACCCGGCACCAGCAGGCCCGCGACCACGGCGGCGACACCACGGCGGACGTCCGCCCGATGCGCCCCTCCGGTCCCGCGCCGTTGCCCCGCCGCACCCCGCCGACGCTGGTCTCCGACCGCGGCCGCCGGGTGGACGCCGGGGCTCGCGACGACGCGCCGACCGCGTCGGCTCCCCGCACGGCGACCGGCCCGGTCGCGCACACCGGGCCGGTGCGCGCGGTGGAGGGGCCGCGACCCGCCGACGCCCCCTGGTCGTCCCGCGCCGCCCACCGGACCGCATCGCCCCGGACCGCGCACGAGGCGCCGCGTACCACCGAATCGCCCTACGCCGCGGGGACGCGCCCCGGCGGCCCGGCCCCCGACACCGTGGGCGGGCTGCCGCGGCGCGTCCGGCAGGCCAGCCTCGCCCCGCAGCTCCGCGAGGAGACCCCCGACCGGACGCGGTCCCTGGCGCCGGCGGACGCGGTCGACGACGTCGAGCGCGACGCCGACGAGGTGCGCGACCGCATGGCCTCGCTCCAGCGCGGCTGGCAGCGCGGCCGCCGGGAGAACGGCGAGACCGTCCAGAACGCTCAGAACACCGAGAACACCGAGAACACCGAGGACACAGCCGACCCCGGTGGCACAGCACGAGGAACGACTCCGGGAGGGGACGGTCGATGACCGCACCGAACGCCACAGCACACAACCCCGCACGCCAGGGCTCGGGCGAGCTGAATTGGCTGCTCGACGAACTCGTCCAGCGCGTCGCCAGCATCAGCAAGGCGCTCGTGCTCTCCAGCGACGGCCTGGCCACCGGCGCCTCGCAGGGTCTGACCCGCGAGGACGGCGAACACCTCGCGGCGGTCGCCTCCGGCTTCCACAGCCTCGCCAAGGGAGTGGGCCACCACTTCGACGCGGGCCGGGTGCGCCAGACCGTCGTCGAACTGGACGACGCGTTCCTCTTCGTCACCGCCGCCGGCGACGGGAGCTGCCTCGCCGTCCTGGCCGACGCCGACTCCGACGTGGGCCAGGTGGCGTACGAGATGACGCTCATGGTCAAACGCGTGGGGGCGCATCTGGCCAACGCGCCGCGGACGACCGGTCTGCCCGCCGGAGGGTGAGGGGCGGGCATGAGCGCTGACTCCCCCCGGAACGCGGGCCACGCACCCCCGGACAACTCCCCTGACCCGCAGTCCTCGCGGTGGTACGACGCGGAGGCGGGGCCGGTCGTCCGCCCGTACGCGATGACGCGGGGGCGCACCAGCAGCGCCCTGCGCCATCGGCTCGACCTGATCGCGCTCGTCGTGCCCGAACCGGCCGCCGACGATCCCGGCCGGGACCAGACGCTCGCCCCCGAACACGTCACGATCGTCGAACTCTGCAGCGACATGCCCCAGTCCATCGCCGAGCTGGCCGCCGAACTCGACCTGCCCGTGGGGGTGGTGCGGGTCCTGGTCGGCGATCTCGTCGAGGACGCGTTGGTGCACGTCACCCGTCCCGTTCCGCCGGCCGAACTGCCGGACGTGAACATTCTCCGCGAGGTGATCAATGGCCTTCGGGCGCTCTAGCCGCAGAAGGCGGCCCGTCGAGCCCCTCACCCTGAAGATCCTGGTGGCGGGTGGATTCGGCGTGGGCAAGACGACCGCGGTCGGCGCGGTCAGCGAGATCAGGCCGCTGCGCACGGAGGAGCTGCTGAGCGAGGCGGGCCGTCCGGTCGACGACCTGGCGGGGGTCGAGGCCAAGACGACGACCACGGTGGCCATGGACTTCGGTCGGATCACCCTCCGTGAGGACCTGGTCCTCTACCTGTTCGGCACACCGGGCCAGGACCGCTTCTGGTTCCTCTGGGACGAGTTGGCCCAGGGCGCCCTCGGCGCGGTCGTCCTCGCGGACACCCGGCGCCTGGAGGACTGCTTCGCGGCGGTCGACTACTTCGAGCGCCGGCGGATCCCGTTCGCGGTGGCCGTCAACCACTTCGAGGGGGCGGACCGGTTCCCCATGGAGACCGTGCGGGCCGCGCTCGACCTCGACCCCGAGGTCGAGGTGCTGGCCTGCGACGCGCGGGACCGGTCCTCGGTGCGGGACGTCCTGGTCGAGGTGGTCGAGCAGGCGCTGGACCGCGCCGCGCGAGCCCGCCGGCCGGTCGCCACCTGACGGCGGTACGCGTACGGCCCGTACCCCCGCCGACAGGGGTACGGGCCGCACGTCGTCCGGCGGGCCGGGCTGTGAGTGTTCTGCGCGTATGACGCCCCGTCAACCCTTGGGCGGCGAAAAGGCTTCGCGGGTGTTCAACCGAGGAGCACGTCGTGCTCGGCCGACCACGCGGCCGCGATCTCGGCCAACTCCGCGTCCCGGCCCGCGAGCATCATCCGGATCATCCGCGCGTCCCCGCGCAGCGACCACGCCGGATGCCCGAACGTGGCGGGGTTGTTCCCCTCGATCAGGAAGTGCGCGGGCCAGGCCGTGCCGTACCCGATCAGCGGAAAGGCCGCCAACCACCGCTTCCGGCCCCGCGCCAGCCCGTACGCGGCGACGGCGAGGCCGGTCAGCGTGCCGGTCAGATGGACCCAGCGGGTGGCGGCACGCGCGTGCATCGCCACGTAGTACGGCCAGAACTCCTCGTACGAGTCGAACGTCTGCTGTGACATGGGGGCACCGTAGCCGCCGGTTCCGCAACCGGCCACGGTCCCACCGCGTCCGAAGGGGAGAACGGGCGGGCGGCCGGAGCCCACGGGGGTGGTCCCGGCCGCCCGTTCACCGCCCCCGCGGCTCAGTGCCCGGCCACCGACCGGCGATGCACGGGGAAGTCGAAGTACGTGGTGGGGAACGGCTCGGGGCGGTAGGTGAAGTGCCACCACTCCTCGGGCAGGTTCACGAAGCCCAGCTCGGCCAGCGTGCTCCTCAGGAGGTGCCGGTTCGCGCGCTGCGCCCCCCGAATCCGCGGGTCGTCCGTGTGCGACAGGGTGTCGAAGCAGTCGTAACCCGTGCCCATGTCCACCGCGTTGTCCGGGAACCGCTCGCCCACCGGCGCGAAGCAGGGCGTCAGCGGCTCGCCCGGCCGGTACGGCCCGGTCGGCAGGGCCGGGAGCTCGACCAGGGTGAGGTCCACCGTGCTGCCGCGGCTGTGCCCGGACCTCTCCGCGATGTAACCGTCGGCGAACAGCCGGGACTTGTCCACCGACGGATAGAACTCCCCCTTCATCGCCTGGTCGTCGAGATCCTTCGCCCACCGTACGAAGTGGTCCACCGCCCGCTGCGGCCGGTAGCAGTCGTACACCTTCAAGGCGTAGTCCTGGCGCAGCAGCCGCTTCTGCGCCAGGTGCAGCGCACGGGCGGCGGGCCGGGTCAGGATGCAGAGCGGCTGCCGGTACCCGTCCACGGGCTCGCCCACGAAGTTGTGCGCCGTGGTGTAGCGCATCTCCTGGATGATCGTCGGGTCCACCGAGCGCAGCGCCACGAACTCCTCGGGCGCTTTCGGTTCGGGCCGCGCGTGCGCCGCCGGAGCGGTGGCGGGGACGGCGAGCAGGGCGGCGGCGGCAGCCAGGGCACGGAGAGCGGTACGCATTCCTGTCATGGGCACACCGTCTATCAGCTCCGCGGTCCGGGCGGAAGGGCGATCGAATACAGTCCGCCCGTGTCCGAACCCGGCAGCAAGCCCGCCCCGCCCGCCCCGTACGCACGGGACTCGCACTGCGGCACGTGCGGAGCCCCCTACACCGCGCTCCCGTCCGCCGACGCCTGGCCCCGCGTCTGCGCGCGCTGCGGTGCCACCGCCTACCGCAACCCGCTCCCGGTCGCGGTGGCGCTGCTCCCCGTCTCCGGCCCGCACACCACCGGGCTCGTCGCCATCACCCGCACCATCGAGCCCCGGAAGGGCGGTACGGCCCTGCCGGGCGGGTTCGTCGACCACGCGGAGGACTGGCGGCACGCGGTCGTCCGCGAACTGCGCGAGGAGACCCGTATCGAGGCCACCGAGGAGGACGTCCGCCTCGCCGACGTCCTCAGCGACGCCGCCGGCCATCTGCTGGTCTTCGGCCTCCTCCCGGCCCGCCCCCTCAGCAGCCTCCCGCCCTCGGCCCCCACCGCCGAGACGTCCGGTTACGAGATCCTGTACGGCCCGCGCGCCCTGGCCTTCCCCCTGCACACCGAAGCGGTACGGGCCTGGTTCGCCGGCCGCTACGGCTGAGACGGCGCCCCCTGCCGAGGCCCGCGCGCGGGCGCACGCCGCCCGCCTTCCCCGCCGAGGTCCGCGCGCCGCCCGACTCCGCCGACGCCCGAGCGCGCGACGAGGCCGAGCACCGGCCCGTCGCGCCCCCGCCGAGCGCCGGTCGGCCCGCGCCCGCCGCGCGGTCCACGGGGAGCGACCGCCGGTACGCGCCCCGCGCCGGCCCCGGCCGAAGCGCCCGCCGGTACGCGCCCGGCTCCCGCGCCCGCCCGGTAGCGCGCGCCGCGCGCGCCTGCACGCTCGGAAGCGCCCGCCCGTACGCCCGCCCCGAAGGACCCGCCGGTACGCGCCCGGCTCCGCTCCCACGGAAACGCCACCGGGCCCCGCCCAGTGCTCACCGAACCGCGCCTGCCTCCGCGGCCCCGCCTCAAGCCCCCGACGCCTCCGCCCCCAGCCCCCGCACCCGTACCACCGTGCCGACCGGGCCTTCCTCCCCGTCCCGTGCCACCACCACGCGGTCGCCCACCCACCGCGCGCCATACCGCTCGACCGTCGGCTCCGCCCACCCGTCGCCCGCGTCGCGCACCACCAGCCCGCCCCCGGCGCACCCCGGCGCGGGGGCCCACGCCTCCAGCTCCACGCCGCCGTCCGCGCCGCGCACCGGAAGCACCGCGCCCGCCCTGGCCAACACCGGCGCCCGGAACAGCGGCGCGTCGACCGTGATCCGCCCCGGCCCCTGGTGCGCCCGGCCCGTCGCGGTGTCGTACCACCGGCCCCGCGGCAGCCGCACGACCCGCCGCCGCACCCCGGACTCCAGCACGGGCGCCACCAGCAGCGCGTCGCCCAGCAGGAACGCGTCCTCGCACTCCCGCAGCGACCGGTCGTCCGGCGTGCCCCACCACAGCGGCCGCACACAGGGCGCGCCCGTCAGCCGCGCCACCTGAGCCAGCGTCACGAAGTAGGGGCGCAGCCGCTCCCGCTCCAGCAACGCGGCCCGCACGTGCTCCAGCACCTCGGGACCGAACTCCCACGGCTCCTTCGGCCCCCCGCCCTCCGCCGCCCGGCTCCGGAACAACGGCAGGTACGCGCCCAACTGGAGCCCCCGCAGATACAGCTCCGGCGACGAGGCCCCGCCCACGTCGGGGCCCGCGTACGGCACCCCGCACAGTCCCAGGCCCAGCACCACCGCCAGCGACGCCCGCAGCCCCGGCCACCCCGGCGGCACGGGCCCGGAGGAGACGCCTCCGTACCTCTGCGACCCCGCCCACCCCGACCGAGACACGAGCAACGGCCGCTCGTCCGGACGCTGCCCGAGCAGCCCCTCGTACCCGGCCCGCCCCATCGTCAGCCCGTACACGTTGTGCGCCTCGCGGTGGTCGCCGCCGCGGCCCTCCAGTGCGTGCCGGGCCGAACGGGGAAGCGTCGGATCTCCGAACGCCGTGCACGACACCGGCTCGTCCCTGTCGTGCCAGATCCCCGAGAAGCCCTGCGCAAGCCGCTCGCCGTACAGAGATCCCCACCAGTCCCGCACAAGCGGATCGGTGAAGTCCGGATAGACGCAAGCGCCCGGCCGCCCCTCGCCGACCACCACCCGGCCCCGAGCGTCCCGGACGTACGCCCCACGCTCCCCGACCGCCGCACCCCCGTCGAACACCTCGTCACCCGGCCGCGCCCCGACCGCCGGGTCCACGACCGAGACCAGCCGCACCCCGCCCTCCCGCAACTCCTCCGCCAGCGCGGGCAGCGCGGGGAACCGCTCGCGGTCGACGGTGAACGACCGGCCCGCGTCGCCGTGGCCGCCGTCCAGATGCAGCGCGGACAGCGGAAGCCCCCGTTCGCGGTACCCGGCGGCGATCCGCCGTATCTCCTCCTCGCCCCCGGATCCGGACCGGACCTGCTGCGGACCCAGCGCCCACGACGGCGGCAGCGCCGGCGCCCCCGTCAACGCCGTCCACCCCTGGAGCACGCGGGCCGGCGTGCCGGCCACCACCCAGCACCGCAGTGGCCCGCCCTCCATCCGCACCTCGCACGTCCCCGCCCGGTCGTGCCCCGACCCGGCGCCCTCCTCGCCCTCCCGCAGCACCACCCGGCCCGCCCAGGTGTTGTCGTGGAACGCCAGATGCGTCCCCGCGTCCGACACCACCACCTGCACCGGCATCGCCAGGCGCGGCACACCGCCCCCCGGCCCGCGACGCCCGCCCGGACCGGCGTTCCACAACGCGTACACCCCGGTCCGCAGACGCGGGCCCGCCGCCCGGCCGCCCCACCCGAAGAACCGCGCGTCCGCCGGCACCTGGGACCGCTGGACCCACCGCCCCGGCCCCCCGCCCACCGGCTCCCACCAACGCGGCGGCAGCTCGCGACGCAGCAGGACCCCGCCCGGAGTCCGCAACTCCACCGCACCGGTGCGCGACACCACCACCGTCAGCCGCTCCGACACCACCTGCCAGCCGCCGTCCTTGCCCGGCTCCAGCACCGCCCGCAGATCCGGCGCGGGCGCCTCGCCCGCCACGGCGTACGACGGCAGCGGCTCCGCCCCGTCCCACGCCCAGAACACCGCACCGCCCACCGACACCCGGACCAGCAACTCCGAACGGGCGAACCGCACCACGCCCCCGCCCGGCCCCGGCTCCGCACCCGTCAGCGCTCCGGGCACCCGGGCCCGCTCCGCACCGCGCGCGGGCAGCGCACGCGCGTCCGCCGACCGGCGCCGCCACGCCGAACGCACCGTGCGCAGCCCCCGCACCGAACCGACCCATCCCACCCGACGCACCAGGCCATGACCGTCCATGGCGCACACCCTGCCACCCGCCCGACCCGCGGAACCCCCCGTTCAACTGCCGTTCATCCGCACCCGCCGCCAAGGCCGCGACACCGCGGCGGCGGGGCCACCCTGGTGCCGAAGACGATCACATGGCATCGTCCGTGTCAGCCGCTCACGCGCACACCCCAGCCCGTGCGCGCCGACACGCCCACCGCGCGTACCCGCCCAGCCAGGGAGCCGCCCCATGACCTCAGCCCCGTACGACGCCCCCCTCTGGCAGCCCGACCCCGCCCGGATCGAGGCGGCGGCCGTCACCCGCTTCCAGAACTGGGCCGCGAGCCGGTACGGTGCCCCGGCCGAGGGCGGATACCCCGCCCTGCACCGCTGGTCCGTCGACCACCTCGACACGTTCTGGCGAGCCGTCGCCGACTGGTTCGACGTCCGCTTCTCCACCCCGTACGACAGCGTCCTCGGCAGCCGCGCCATGCCCGGTGCCACCTGGTTCCCCGGAGCCGCCCTCAACTACGCCGAGCACGCCCTGCGCACCGCCGAGGACCCCGCCCGCGCGGACGCCCCCGCCCTGCTGCACGTCGACGAGAACCACACCCAGGCCCCCGTGAGTTGGGCCGAGCTGCGCCGGCAGGTCGGCTCGCTGGCCGCCGAACTGCGCGCGCTCGGCGTCACCCCCGGCGACCGCGTCAGCGGCTACCTCCCGAACATCCCGCAGGCCGTCGTCGCCTTCCTCGCCACCGCTGCCGTCGGCGCCGTCTGGACCTCCTGCGCCCCCGACTTCGGCGCGCGCGGCGTCCTCGACCGCTTCCAGCAGATCGAACCCGTCGTCCTGTTCGCCGTCGACGGCTACCGCTACGGCGGCAAGGAGCACGACCGCACCGACACCGTCGCCGAGCTGCGCCGCGAACTGCCCACCCTGCGCGCCGTGGTCCACATCCCGCTGCTCGGCGCCGACGCCCCCGAAGGCGCGCTCACGTGGGCCGACCTCACCTCCGCCGACACCGAACCGGTCTTCGAACAGGTCCCCTTCGAGCACCCCCTGTGGGTCCTGTACTCCTCCGGCACCACCGGCCTGCCCAAGGCCATCGTCCAGTCCCAGGGCGGCATCCTGCTCGAACACTTCAAGCAGCTCGGCCTCCACTGCGACCTGGGGCCCGAGGACCGCTTCTTCTGGTACACCTCCACCGGCTGGATGATGTGGAACTTCCTCGTCTCCGGCCTCCTCACCGGCACCACCGTCGTCCTCTACGACGGCAGCCCCGGCCACCCCGACATCAGCGCCCAGTGGCGGGTCGCCGAACAGACCGGGGCGACGTTCTTCGGCACCTCGGCCGCCTACGTCATGGCCTGCCGCAAGGCGGACGCCCACCCCAGCCGCGACCTCGACCTCTCCCGCGTCCAGTGCGTCGCCACCACCGGCTCCCCGCTGCCGCCCGACGGGTTCCGGTGGCTCCACGACGAGTTCGCGGCCGCGGGGTTCGACCTCTGGATCGCCTCGGTCAGCGGCGGCACCGACGTCTGCAGTTGCTTCGCCGGAGCCGTCCCCACCC
This sequence comes from Streptomyces sp. NPDC041970, assembly GCF_055588985.1. NCBI lineage: Bacteria > Bacillati > Actinomycetota > Actinomycetes > Kitasatosporales > Streptomycetaceae > Streptomyces > Streptomyces sp. NPDC041970. The sequence goes on along the minus strand of NZ_JBVJCD010000027.1, from coordinate 4,347 downwards.
TGCCCGTGCACATCGGCGAACTCCAGGCCCCCAGCCTGGGCGCCGACCTCCAGTCCTGGGACCCGGCGGGCGAACCCCTCATCGGCGAGGTCGGCGAACTCGTCGTCGCCAACCCCCTGCCCTCGATGCCGCTGCGCCTGTGGAACGACCCCGACGGCAGCCGCTACCACGACAGCTACTTCGACGTGTACCCCGGCGTCTGGCGCCACGGCGACTGGATCACCATCACCGAGCGCGGCTCGGTCGTCATCCACGGTCGCTCCGACTCCACCCTCAACCGCCAGGGCGTCCGCATGGGGTCCGCCGACATCTACGAAGCCGTCGAACGGCTCCCCGAGATCCGCGAATCCCTCGTCGTCGGACTCGAAGAACCCGACGGCGGCTACTGGATGCCGCTCTTCGTCCACCTCGCCGAAGGCGCGACCCTCGACGACGACCTGCGCGCCGCGATCAAGCGGACCATCCGCGAGAACCTCTCCCCGCGCCACGTGCCCGACGAGGTCATCGAGGTCCCCGGCATCCCGCACACCCTCACCGGCAAGCGCATCGAGGTTCCGGTCAAACGCCTGCTCCAGGGAACCGAGCTGGCCAAGGCGGTCAATCCGGGCTCCGTGGACGACATCGGCCTCCTCCACTTCTACGTCGAACTGGCCGCGGCCCGCCGCTGAGAGTACGCCTGTCAGTCCCCCTGATTACGCTGAGTGAGCAATGATTCACCGCGCACAGGGGGACACATGGCGCAGACCGAGCACAACCGACACCGATCCGACCGAGGCCCGCGACACCGCGCCGCCATGCGCCGCGCACTGCGCCGCGAAGCACCCAGCACCATCGGCCTCCTGGCCGACGCCCAGGACTTCGCGGCCATGCGGCGCTACCGCACCTTCACCTTCGACGACCACACCGTCTACCTGCAGCAGGTCGAGAGCCTGCTCGAAGCGCTCGCCGCCCAGGGCGTGCACACCACCGTCGCCCTCTTCGACCCGGAGGAGTACGCGGCGTTCTGCGCCGAGTCGGGCCTCGACGCCGACGCCCCGGCGAGCCGCAGCCGGTTCACCGCGGAGATCGCCTCCACCGGAGCCACGGTCGCCTACACCGGTGAACGCCTCAGCGACCTCATCCCGCTCCTGCTCTCCCGCGCGGTCCGCCAGGCCACCTGGGAGTACGCCACCCTCGTCCTCACCGACCTCGGAGCCTGCGCCGACTGCGGCCAGGACATCGGGCGCGCGGCCTTCGACCGGGCCTCCCACCTCCTGATGCGGCTGCTGGAGACGGCGGGGCCGGGCGACCACCACCTCGTCTGCAGCGCCCCGACGGACGGCGACCAGCTCCTCGCGGTGCTCCACGCCCGACGCGACACCACGGGGCCGGTCCGCATGGACACCGCGCAGGGCGCGGAGTTCGCCACCGTGCTCGCCGTCGCCATCGCCCTGGAGTCACGGGCGGGCGTGGTCCTGCGCACCACCGCCCCCGACAGCCCCGACCGCGTCCACGGCTGGCGACTGGCGCACGGAGGTCTCGCCCCTCTCACGGCGGGCGAGGTCTTCAACGCCTACTGCACGGACGCGGAGACCGGAGAGCCCGTCTCCCCGGAATCCGGCGTGGAGTACTGCGCGGGGTTCGACGTCGGAGCCGACGAACCGGAGGCGCACCACTGACGACACGAGGGAGGGGCCTCCCGCGCCGGCGGAAAGCCCCTCCCTCGGAACAGCGTGCGGGCCGCTCGCCCGCCGCGCCGGACCTACTCGCCCGAGAGCACGGCCTGCGCCGCGCTGCGCGCCTCCTCGGCCGAGTCGGCCGAGCGGGCGGCGTTCGCCGCGCGCTCGCACTGCGCCAGCGTGTACTTGGCCAGCGTGGCCCGCACGTACGGAATCGACGCGGCGCCCATCGACAACGAGGTGACCCCCAGCCCCGTCAGCACACAGGCCAGCAGGGGGTCGGCCGCCGCCTCGCCGCAGACGCCGCAGCTCTTGCCCTCGGCGCGGGCCGCCTCGGCGGACAGCGCGACGAGGTCCAGCAGCGCCGGCTGCCACGGGTCCTGCAACCGCGACACCGCGCCCACCTGGCGGTCGGCCGCGAAGGTGTACTGCGCCAGGTCGTTGGTGCCCAGCGACAGGAACTCCACCTCCTGCAGGATCGACCGCGCCCGCAGAGCGGCGGACGGGATCTCCACCATCGCTCCGTACTTGGCGCGCAGCCCGGCCTCGCGGCACGCGTCCGCGAAGGCCTTGGCGTCGATGCGGTCGGCCACCATGGGGGCCATGACCTCCAGGTACACCGGCAGCCCCTCGGCGGCCTTCGCCAGCGCGGTCAGCTGCGTACGCAGCACCTCGGGGTGGTCCAGCAGGCTCCGGAGCCCGCGGACGCCGAGCGCCGGGTTCGGCTCGTCGGCCGGCGTCAGGAAGTCCAGCGGCTTGTCGGCGCCGGCGTCCAGCACCCGTACGACCACGCGCCCCTCGGGGAACGCCTCCAGCACCGCGCGGTAGGCCGCGACCTGCTTCTCCTCGGACGGAGCCTGCTTGCTGTCGTCCAGGAACAGGAACTCGGTCCGGAACAGCCCCACCCCCTCGGCCCCCGCCTCGACCGCCGCGGGCACGTCGGCCGGGCCGCCGACGTTGGCGAGCAGCGGCACCTTGTGGCCGTCCGACGTGGCGCCGGGGCCGGTGGAGGCGGACAACGCGGCCTTGCGGGCCGCGGCGGCGCTCTCCATCTCCGCCCGCTTCTCCGCGGTCGGGTCGACGAAGATCTCACCGGTGCTGCCGTCCACCGCGACGACCGTGCCCTCGGCCAGCTCACCGGCGCCGGGCAGCGCCACCACGGCGGGGACGCCGAGCGCCCGCGCCAGGATGGCGCTGTGGCTGGTCGGCCCGCCCTCCTCGGTGACGAAGCCGAGCACCAGCGTCGGGTCCAGGAGCGCCGTGTCCGCCGGGGCCAGGTCGCGCGCGATCAGCACGTAGGGCTCGTCGCTGTCCGGCACACCGGGCATCGGCACACCGAGCAGCCGCGCCACGATCCGGTTCCGTACGTCGTCGAGGTCCGCGACCCGCCCCGCCAGGTACTCCCCGGCGTTGGCGAGGAGCGCCCGGTACGCGGCGAACGCGTCGTACACGGCGCGTTCGGCGGTGCTGCCGACGGCGATGCGACGCTCCACGTCGGACATCAGCTCGGGGTCCTGCGCCATCATGGCCTGCGCCTCGAGCACGTGCTGTGCCTCGCCGCCGGCCAGGTTGCCGCGCGCGATCAGGTCGGCCGCCACCGCCTCGACGGCCTGCCGGGCCCGCCCCTGCTCGCGCTCGGCCTCCTCGGCGGGAATCTGTTTGGCGGGCGGCTCCAGCACCGCCGTGCCCATGTGCCGAACCTCGCCGATGGCCACACCGTGGCTCACGCCGACGCCTCGCAGCGTTGTCTCCATTTCACCCGTCTCCGGTTGTGCGGCGACCGTGCCACCGCGGTGGTTGTCCAACTGGCTGTTACTGCGCCCGCGGTGTCACTGCCAGCCGAACAGCGTGTCGCCGACCTTCACGTCGCCGTCCTCACGCACGTCCGACAGGGACTCGGCGGTGGCCTCCAGGGCCACGATCGGACAGATCGGCGACTTGCCGGCCGCTTCCACGCCCGCCGGGTCCCAGCGCACGATGCTCTGGCCGCGGGTCACCGTGTCCCCCTTGTTCACGAGGAGCTCGAAGCCCTCGCCGTTGAGCTGAACGGTGTCGATGCCGAGGTGCGTCAGGACCCCGTGCCCCTGCTCGTCGACGACGACGAACGCGTGGGGGTGGAGGGAGACGACGATGCCGTCGACCGGGGACACGGCCTCGGACGGCTCGCGCACGGGGTCGATGGCGGTGCCGGGGCCGACCATCGCGCCGGAGAAGACCGGGTCGGGAACCGCGGTGAGGCCGATGGCGCGTCCGGCAAGAGGGGACGTCACATTGGTCATGGGGAGCCTCCCAGGGGGCGGAGATGCAGATGTCGCCGCCGCGGCTGATCGGGGACGGCGTACTGCTCAGCAGAGTAAGTCATATGAAGTCCCGGTTCCGCCCGAGACCTACCGCTTGGCGGACCTAGGGGCGCAACGGCCACGATTTGCCTCGGTCACCCGACGGCCTGTACTGTCGTACTCCTGCCTGACCCCAACGCGACTTTGAGTCGGGGGTCGGCGGCGACCTTCAAGCCCAGATTCTATCCTGAAGCTCCTTCGGCGTGCCCGTGGGGAGTGGTCAGGGAAAAGAAATTGGCCTGATAGAGTCGGACTCGCCGGAAAGGGAGAGCGCGAAAGCGCAGGATCTGGAAAGCATCCCGCTTCGACCGGGAATCGGACGCGAAAGAGTCTGATAGAGTCGGAAACGC
>NZ_JBVJCD010000026.1:67430-86360 GCF_055588985.1 Streptomyces sp. NPDC041970 | reverse complement strand
GACACCGCTGCGAAGAACAGAGCCCGGGACAGGGCCCTCTCGGGGGGGGGGGGGGTGTGGACACAAGCCAGATCCCCAGGAGGCCGACCCCCTCCCGGGCTCCCGCCCGGGATCGGGCCGGCTCAGTGCTGCGCCGCGGGCTGGCGGGCGCCCGACTCCCATATGCCGAACTCGCCCTGCTGGTAGAGGGCGGCCGTGCCGGGGAAGATCTCGCTCTCCTCGACCTGGCCGATGAGCAGGACGTGGTCCCCGGCCGCCACGGTCCGCACCACCGTGCAGCCGGCGTACGCCACCGCGGCCTCGGTGAGCACCGGCGCCCCCACCGCCCCAGTGCGCCAGGTCACGGCGTCGAACTTGTCCGGCGCCTTCCCGGCGAAGATCCGCGCCGCGTCCTGGCCGTGGTGGCCCACGAAGTTCAGCGCGAACGCCCCCGAGGAGAGCATCGCCGGCAGGGTCCGGGAGGTCCTGCCCACGCACACCAGGAGCCGTGGTGGGGCCGCGGAGACCGCGGAAAAGGCGTTGCAGGTGAAGCCCCGCGGTTCGCCGTCGTCGCCTCGGGCGGTGACGATCGCGACAGGCGTGGGGAACGTACCGAAAACCGTCCGAAAGCTGTTCGCGTCCAGCATGGCGTCCACTCCGTCGATTCAGTCACGGGCTTTTCCCGTTGTCTCTGCGGCAACTCTCGACGAAGTGGCTTGAAAGCACCTGGAGAGCAGCTTGACCGCGCCGGAACCGGCCGTTCTGCATCCGGTTCGTACCGTTGTGCCGGTCTCGGGCGCGTCACGGGATCGGGGCGTCGCGGCTGGATCTCTACGGGTGGGCGCCGGGTCCGGAAACCAGCGCCGCCGGCCCCTTGTGCGGGACCGGCGGCGGTGTGCGGTGGAACGGTCGGGTGGGCGGGCCCGGCCTCCCCGTGCGGGGTCGGCGGCGCGCTCGGGCGGCCCGGTGGGGCCCGCGGCTCTCAGGCCGGCTCGTCGACGAGGGTGACCAGGCCGGCGGCGGCCAGGTAGCCCACGATGTCCTCGGTCACCTTGGGCGGCAGCGGCAGGGCGTCCGAGACGGCGGTGAGGGTGGTGGGCCAGACGAGCGTCATCGCGACCCACGCCGCTTCCGGCCGGTGCAGGACCACCCGGTGGGGACAGCCGTCGTACTCCAGTACGCAGCCGATCCCGGACTCCGGGACGGTGAAGCCCACGTGCCGGGGCAGCCGGATGCGGCGCTCGCCGAACGGGCGGACCAGGACGAACGGGGTGGACGACGACGCCGGTAACACCGAGAGCAGCGGACCGTCCAGGTCGTCCAGGCCGAGGGTGCGCACCACGAGGTGCGACAGCTTGCTGAGCACCGGCAGGGTGCGCAGGCACAGGTCCTCGATCTCGCTCACGGCGTTGCCGAGCAGTACCGGCCCCAGCTCCATCCGCCGCAGCACCTCGCGCACGGCGGGGCCGGGGCGGTCGAGCCGGTCGCGGCCCCAGCGGCTGGTGAGGAACAGCGCGTCGCCCCCGGTGTCCTGGTCGATGCTCACGTCCTCGGACAGCGACCAGAGATGAAAAGTCTGAACATCTCTGCTCGTATGCCGCATCTCGTACCTCTCTTGCCGAACTGAGGGATTCGTCGAGTATGGCGGCGCGGCGGATGCCCACGACAGCCACTGAGCCATACACCGACCATGAAAAAATCACGTCCGGGCCCGCCGGGGCCGGTGACGGGGACCGGTCCGGGCGGGCCGTGGGCCGCGGTGCGGCGCCGCCGCACGGGGGGGAGGTGGCGACGGCGCCGGTCCGGGGGGCCTCGCGGCTCGCGCCGCGGGGCGGGTCAGACGAGGGCGGGCTCGGCCGGCCGCTTGGCGCGCCGGCCGGAGACGGCCGCCAGCGCCATGGCGGCGAGGGCGAAGGCGGCGGCCGCCAGCATCGCCGGACGCGGTCCGGAGCCGTCCACGACCAGGCCGCCGATGAACGCCCCGACGCCGATGGCCCCGTTGAAGGCGGCGACGTACAGCGACGAGGCGGCCTCGCTCTCCTCGGGGACGAGCCGGATGACCCAGGTCTGCAGCGCGACGGGCAGGGCCGCGTAGAGCAGGCCCCAGCAGACGAGCATGGCGATGACCAGGGGGCCGCTGGCCCCGCCGGCGTACATCACGGCCATGACGAGGGCCAGCAGGCCCGTGCACACGATCAGGCTGGTGCGCAGCGCCCGGCCCACCACGGCGCCCGCGGCGAAGTTGCCCACCAGTCCGGCCGCGCCGAAGACGAGCAGGAGCGCGGCGACGAGGGAGGGCCGGATGCCGGCCACCTCTTCCAGGTACGGGGCCACGTAGGTGAAGGCGAGGAAGTGGCCGCTCATGATCAGCGCGGTGACGCCGATGGCGACGCGCAGGGCGCGGTGGCGCAGCACGTGCACCAGCGCCGAGAGGTTGCCGCTGCCGCGGGCGGGGAGGCTGGGCATGAACAGCACGCTCATCGCGAGGACCAGCACGCCGAGGACCGCGACGCAGGCGAACGCGGCGTGCCACCCGGCGGACTGGCCGATGGTGGTGCCGAGCGGGGTGCCCGCGACGGAGGCGAGGGAGATGCCGCCGAGGACCACGGAGGTGGCGCGGACGGCGTGCCGCTCGGGGACCAGCCGGACGGCGACCGACACGGCGATGGACCAGAACACCCCGTGGGCCAGGGCCACGATGAGGCGCGCGGCCAGGAGCACCGGGTAGCTGGAGGCGACGGCGGCCAGGAGGTTGCCGGCGACGTAGAAGACCATCAGGCCGACCAGCAGCCACTTGCGGTCGATGCGGCCGGTCACCGCGGTCAGGGGCGCGGCGGTGACGGCGGCCAGCGCCGCGAAGCCGGACACCAGGAAGCCGGCCGATCCCAGCGAGACCGACGTGCCGTCGGCGATGGACGGGAGGAGGCCGATGGGCAGCGTCTCCGTGGTGACGAAGGCGAAGACCCCGAGGGCGAGTCCGACCACGCCCAGCCAGCCGCGCAGCGACGAGTGCCGCGACTCGGCCGGGGCGCTCGGCGTCGGGGGTGGCGGCGCGGTGACGGTGGCGGTCCCGGCGGCGTCGTCGCCTCGGGGCCGGTTGCTGCTCTGGCTGGTCGCGCTGGGGGACATGGTCGCTCCCGGTGTGGATGTCCGGCGGTGGATGGAGGGCTTCCTGTTGCGCGGCCCGGATGCGCACGGAGGTGCGCGCACGGCGCTTTCGTGAAGCGCGGTGTCGGCGGTGCGGCGTCGGCGCCGCTTTTCCGCGGATCACCGGCGCCGCCTTTTCCGCCGGCCGGTGGAGCGCCGAGCAGGCCGTCGGTCGACTGCTCGCAGGAATATCGCGCCCATGCGGAGACACAGGACACCGAAAAGGCCCGCCCCGTCATTCTCGCTGCGCCCGGCCCGCGGAGGAAGTGCTTCCCGTTGGTGGTGGTGGGACCACCCGGCTACGGGTCGCCCCACCTGCTCGTACGCGGGCGAAGTGCCGCCGGGACAAGGGGGATTCGGCCGCACCTGGTGGTGGCACCAACCGGATGGGCCGACCCCGACAAGGCGGCGCGCGGTCGGGTAGTTTGCAGGCATCCGATGTTCGCCGGGTCACCCTTCGTCATGCGCAACCGTGCAGGGATTTCTGTGCGGAAACCCTCCGGGAATACGTCCGAGGTGTTCCGCACCCGGACCGGAAATCCTCCGGGTCCCCCGGAAGAAGATCTCCCGGATTCGGCTTTCGGCGTGTTCGGTGCCGTCACGAAAGAGACGGACAAGGTCGCAGTTCCCCCACTCTCCTGAAGGAGCAGAAACTTGTCGACGGACAGAATGCGTGTGACGGAGCGCGAAGCAGTGGGCACGGTGCCGCCGTCCGACCCCCAGGCGGCGCCCGAGCGCGCTCGCGTGAACCGTCTCGACACGCTCACCGGTCTGCGCTTCCCCGCGGCCTTCGTGGTGTTCCTCTACCACGCGGCCCTGCTGGCCTTCCTCGGCGTCCCCTGGCTGAGCAGCGAGTCGGGCGTCATCTCCTACTACGACGCGGTCGCCCACGCGGGCGCTCTCGGCGTCACCTTCTTCTTCGCGCTCAGCGGGTTCGTGCTCACCTGGTCGGCCCGCGACTCGGACACCGCGCCGCGGTTCTGGCGGCGGCGCTTCGTGAAGATCGTCCCCAACTACGTGCTGGTGTGGGGGCTGGCCATGCTGGTCTACGCCGCGCCCGTCACGGACCTGCGCGCCGAGCTGCTCAACCTGTTCATGATCCAGGTGTGGTTCCCCGACTTCGCGGTCAACTTCGGGGTGAACCCGGCCGGTTGGTCGCTGGGCGTCGAGGCGGTGTTCTACCTCTCCTTCCCGGTCCTGTTCCACTGGATCAGGAAGATCCCGGCGCACCGGCTGAACTACTGGGTGGTGGCCGTGATCGCCGGGATCATCGCGACCCCGCTGCTCTCGGAGCTGCTGGTGCCGGCCGGCACCGCGATGATGGACACGGAGCCGGGCACCTCGGTCAACCAGTACTTCGTCTCGTACATCCTGCCGCTGCCCCGCGTGCTGGACTTCGCGCTCGGCATCCTGGTGGCCCGCTCGGTGATGGCCGGCCGGTGGCGCAACATCGGCATGGTCTGGTCCGGCGTCCTGCTCGCCGCCAGCTACGCGGTGGGCTACTTCCTGCCGCCGATCTACTCGACGCGCGCGGTCTGCGTGATCCCGGCCGTGCTGCTCATCGCCGCCGGCGCCATCGCGGACAACGAGGGCCGGTTCACGCTCTTCCGCAACCGGGTGATGGTCTGGCTCGGGGACATCTCCTTCGCCTTCTACCTGGTGCACTACACGGTGATGGTGAGCGTGTGGAAGCTGCTCGGCAGCAAGTCCTACTCCGCCGTGGAGGCCGTCGGCCTGATGGTGCTGTTCATGGCCGCCTCGATCCTGGTCTCCTGGGCGCTGTACGCCCTGGTCGAGCGGCCGATCACCCGGCGCTGGTCCAACCCGCGGAAGAAGCGCGCCACCGCCGCCGCGCCCGCTCCCGCGCCCGTCCCCGCACCGGTCCCGGTGGCCGCCGCCGTGTCGGCGTCCGCGCCGGTGGAGGCCGTGCCGCTGACCGCGCAGGGCGTCGGCGACCGCTGAGCCCCGTCCGTCGTCCCACGGGGCGACGGACGGCGAAGGGGCCGTCTTCCCCACCCCGACCGGGGTGGGGAAGACGGCCCCTTCCGTGTGCGCGCCGCGCGTCAGGAGGCCGGTACGGGGGTGGGCGGGGCGGTGACGCCGGCCGCGGCGCGCAGCCCGGCCGGGGTGGAGACGTAGCCGAAGAGGGCGCCGCCCGGATCGAGCGCGCCCGACGCGTCGAGGCCCCCGACCCGGACCGGGGTGAAGCCCGCGTCGCGCACCAGGCGGTCCACCACCTCGCCGGCGCGGGGGTCGTCGTACGCCGTGCCCATGCCCCAGAAGTGCGGTTGCCGCGTGCCGCGCGACCCCAGCAGCTCGTCGGGGAAGTGGGTGAAGGCGCGGGCGACGGCGCTGCCGGGCAGTCGCGCCGCGATCCAGCTCCCCTGGGTGAGGTCCGCCCCGAGATCGGAGACGAACAGGCCGTCGGCGGAGACGCCGATGGGGCTGGTGGCGTCGATCACCACCTTGCCGGCCAGCCGGTCCGCCAGCCGCTCCAGCAGCTCCTCGACGGCCGGGTGCGGGACGGACAGCAGGACGACGTCGCTCGCCTCGACCGCGTCGGCGTACGCCGCCGCGCGGGCCCGGTCGCCCAGCGGGCCGACGAGGGCGGCGAGCCGGTCCGGCTCGCGCGAGCCGAACGTGACGGTGTGCCCGGCGGCGATCCAGTGGCGGCCGAGCGGGCGGCCGATGTTGCCCGCGCCCAGGACGCCGATGGTGAGGGGTGTGGCCGGTCCGGTCATCGGTGGTTCCTCGCATTCGTAGGGGGGAGGTCGTGCTGCGGGCCCGTGCCGGGGTCCGGACACGGGCGTCGGCCGCCGGTCGGGGTGACCGGCGGCCGACTGCTGGGGTGGTTCAGCACACGGTGACGTCGGGCCAGACCAGGGCGGTCGAGCCCCAGGTCACCCCGCCGCCGAAGGCGCTCATGAGCACGCGGGCGCCCGGCGCGAGCAGGCCGTCGCCGACGGCGTCGGCCAGCGCCAGCGGGATGGAGGCGGCCGAGGTGTTGCCGACCCGGTCCAGGTTGACGACGACCCGGTCGCGCTCCATGCCGAGCTGGTCGGCCACGGCGTGCAGGATGCGGGCGTTGGCCTGGTGGCCCACGAACCGGTCCACCGATTCCGGGGCCCAGCCGGCGCGCTCCAGCATGGTCTGCGAGGAGGCCGCCATCCGGGTCACGGCGTGCCGGAAGACCTGCTTGCCCTGCATCCGGAAGTAGGCGTCGGCGGGGGCCGATCCGGGGTCGGCGGCCGTGTCGGCGCGCTGCCGCGATCCGCCGCCGGGCACGAGGATGAGGTCCTTCAACGCGCCGTCGCTGCCGAGGTCGTAGCCGAGCAGGGCCCCCGGCTCGTCCGCGTCCCCGGCCCGGAGCACCACGGCCCCGGCGCCGTCCCCGAAGATGACCGACGTGGTGCGGTCCGCCGGGTCCAGGATGGTGGAGTACGTCTCCGCCCCGATGACCAGGACCTGTTCGGCGATGCCCGCGGCGATGGCCCCGGCGGCGGACGCCAGCGCGTAGACGAATCCGCTGCACACGGCGGCGATGTCGTACGCGGCGACGTTCCCGAGCCCCAGCCGGGTGGCGACGTCGGGGGCCGTGGCCGGGCAGGAGTGGTCCGGGGTGGTGGTGGCGAGGACGACCAGGTCGACGTCCGAGGTCCCGGCCGACTTCAGGGCCCGCTCGCCCGCCTCGACGGCGAGGTCGCCGGTGGAGGTGCCGGGGTCGGCCCAGTGCCGTTGCGCGATCCCCGTGCGGGTGCGTATCCACTCGTCGGAGGTGTCCATGGTCCGGGACAGTTCCTCGTTGGTCACGACGCGGGGCGGGACGTACGTCCCGAGGCCGGTGAGGACCGCGACCGCGCTCATGCCGCCGCCTCCCCCGCCGACTGAACTCCCCGCCGTCCGCGCGTGCTCGGCGCTTCGGCGCCGGCGCGCCGCGAGGCGGGCTGATGTCCGTGGAACAGCGAACGGGTCAACAAGAGGGGCCTCCCTGGGAGCCGGTGCGGAACGCCGCTACCGGGTGTGGTGGAACGGGCCGCGGCGCCGCTCGCGGCGGTCGCGGGAGCGGGGCGGCGCCGGCGGGGGCCCTGGCAGGGCGGCCGCCGGACGCGGCCCGGCTCGGCGGCACGGGCGGCCCGCGCCGTTGGAGAACGTACGTCGATTGTGCGGCGGCGGGCGCGGGCGCTCCAGACCGTGTCGGCACAGTGGGTGCGGCCGCTGGTGGCCGGACCACCACCCTGCGGCCGCGGGGGCGGCCGGGCGCGCGCGGCGGTCCGGCTACCGGGGGGCGGGGGCGGGCCCCTCGACGCCCGGCGGCAGGTACACCAGGAGGCGGGTGAGGGCGGTCTCGTCCAGGTCCATGGTGAACAGCACGAAGGGGAGGGGGCCGCCGCCGGGGCGGACCAGCTCGACGGTGGTCGGCACGGGCTCCTCGACCTCGTGGCGGTCCCACAGCTCGGCGAACCGGGCGTCGCTCAGGGCGAGCCGGTCGGCGATCTGCTCGTACCGGGGGTCGTCGGGGCCGTACGAGGCCTGGAGCCGGAAGCGGGCGGCCATCCGGCGGGCCACCTCGGGCCGGTTCCCGTAGCGCTCGCCGTGGGTGCCGGTGAACAGGCTGGTGAGGAAGTTGTCGTTGCCGTCGCGGCCCAGGCGCAGCACCTCGGCGGCCGACCGGTTCACGGCGAGGACGTCCCAGTAGCGGTCGATGACGCACGAGGGGCCCGACGTCTGCGTGTCGACGAGCCGTTGGAAGACGCCCGAGTCCGGCGGCGCGGGGGCGGAGGTGGGCAGCGGGGGGTTGGCGTCGGCGAGCCGGTACAGGTGCACGCGTTCCAGCTCGCTCAGCCGCAGGGCGCCGCTGACCGCGTCCAGCATCCCGTCCGACACCCGGATGGGGCGGCCCTGCTCCAGCCACGCGTACCAGGAGGCGCTGACCCCGGCCAGGACGGCGACCTCCTCCCGGCGCAGCCCGGTCCTGGCCCGCCTGCCGGTCGTCGCGAGCCCGACGTCCTCGGGGGAGAGCGCCGCGCGGCGGCTGCGCAGGAAGTGGGTGAGCTGGCTACGCCGCTTCTGCTTGCTGTCGGGCCCGGAGGGCGTGGCGTCCATACCGAGCGAAGTTATGCCACGGGCAGACGGGGTGTCAGCGGTGAGGATCACACTGCCGGTGGTTTGGGGCCCGCCCGCCCTTGTGCCGCCCGGCCCTCCCTGCCGCGGGCGCGGAAGGGCCGGGCGGCAGGGGTCAGGCGGGGCCGAGCACGCGCCCCAGCTCCGCGAAGAACAGCTCCTTGTGCTCCCGGTTGAAGAAGTGGCCCCCCGGCAGCGAGCGGAAGGTGAACTCCGCACGCGTGTGCCGGCGCCACGCCTCGGCGTCGGCGACGGGGACCAGCGGGTCGTCGCGGCCGTGCAGGACGTGGAGCGGGCAGGGCAGCGGCGGCGGCGGGGGGTCCGGGTGCCGGTAGGTGCCGGAGACCCGGAGGTCGTCCCGGAGCCGGGCGGCGACGGCCTGCATACGCTGCGGGTTCTCCCGCAGCAGCCGCCCCGCTCCACCGAGGCCCAACAGCAGCTCCAGGGAGGCTTGATCGGCCGGTCCTACGGTCAGGTCGGGTGCGGACGGAACATGCGGCGCACGGTGGGCCCCGGCCACGAAGCTGTCGGGCGGGCGCCGGCCGGCGGCGATGTGCCGTTGCGCCACGCCGTAGGCGACGAGCGATCCGCTGCTGTGGCCGTAGAAGGCGTAGGGCTCGTCGAGGGAGGGAGTGAGCTGCCGTGTCACCTCGCGTACCAGGGCGTCCATCGTGCTGACGGACCCCGCCACCCGAGCCGCGGGCTGCGCCCTGGGGGGCATGGCCACCGGCACGACGTCCACGCCGCCCCCGAGCCACTGGGCCCAGCCCGCGAACGACCAGGCGCTGCCGCCCGCGTGGTGGAAGCAGAACAGGCGCAGCCGGGCGGTCCGCGTTCTGGTCGGTACGTCCGTCGCCGCACCCGTCGCCGGGCGTACCGGGATATTCGCCGAAGTGTGCAACATGCCCGTCAGTCTGTCGTCGAATCGCGGCGGGAGGGAGTGTCTGTCGAACGGAGTGGTGCCACCACCACGGAACGGGGAGCGCAATGGGGCGCGCCGGTTTCCTCTCTCCCGGAGATACGTCACCGAATGGTCTCGCCGAGGCTGGGCGAGCGCGGAAGGAAAGAGGTCGATCCATGCAGACGACTGCACCCCCCAGAACATCCGGACTCCTGCGGCGGGCGCGACTGCGGCATTTCCTGCGGGCCCGCAGGGAGGGGATCACCCCGGAGGAGGTCGGGTTGGTGAAACTCGACCGCAGGCGTACGCCGGGCCTCAGACGCGAGGAGGTGGCGGCGCTCGCGGGGGTGGGGGTGTCCTGGTACACGTGGCTGGAGCAGGGACGGGACATCAACGTCTCCGAGGGCATCGTGAACGCCGTCAGCAACGCCCTGCGGCTGGAGGAGTGCGAGCGCGCGTACTTCTACCGGCTGGCCGGCCACAACCCGCCGCCGCGGCCGGAGGGCCACCTGGTGGACGGCGGGGACGCGCGGATGCAGGCCCTGGTGGAGGGCTGGTCGTACAACCCGGCCTACATCACCGACCGGTACGGGCGCATCGAGCTGGCCAGCCGCTCGGCGCGGGCCCTGTTCCGCATCAACGCACGCGGCGACCACTGCGTGGTGAAGTTCTTCACCGACCCGGCCACCCGTGCGAAGTACCCGGACGAGGACGAGGTGGGGCGGGGCCTGGTCGCCCAGTTCCGGGCGCAGTCGGCCCGGTTCCCGGACGATCCGGAGTTCGTCCGGATCGCGGAGCGGCTGACCGCGGGGAACGCGCGCTTCGCCGCGCTCTGGGAGAGCCACGAGGTCGTCGGCCCGGACCAGAGCACGCGCAGGATCATTCATCCGCAGTCCGGGGTGAAGGTCTTCGACCGCGTCGTGATGCGGGTGCCGGAGCACCCCGAGTCGCTTCTGACCCTCTACATCACGCAGCCCGCCGCCCAGCCGGCGGAGCGCCCGCGCGAGCTGGTCGGCACGCACGCGGCCGCCGCCTGAGCCGGCCGCCGGCGGGGCGCCGGGCGCCGGCTCGGGACGCCGGCCGGACCGGCGGGCGCGCGCGCTCCCGGCATCCGGTTCTTCGCGGGGGTGGTGTTCCCACCACCCCGATGAGGAGACACTTCCTCGGCCGGTTCCCGCATCTCATGATGAATACGCAGAGGAGTTCGAGGCTTTCGAGCAGAGCTTCGAAAATCGGCATTCTAGTGATTCACGGAGTAGGCAATGGATAATTCGACCGTCAGTCGGATCATCGTGGTCCTGGGGGAATTGGACGTTTCGACGTCGAACGTCACTCCGGACACCACGTTCGAGGCCATGGAGATCGACTCGCTGCTGCTGGAGGAGCTGGCGCTGCGGCTCCAGAAGTCCTTCGGCGTCGAGATCGAGATGGGCGAGCTGGTCCCGGAGCAGACCGTCGCGGAGGCCGCCGCGGTGCTCGCGGCCAAGGGCGTCCCCGTCGCCTGACGCGCTCCCCGGCGCACACCCCGTCCCCCCACACCACGGGCCCCCCACGGCCCCACCCCCACGCCCCCACACCCCCGAACCGCCATCCCCACTCCCCCCGCCTCCCCCCACCCCCCCACCCCCCCACTCCCCCCACACCTTCTCGCGCTCGGCGTTCCGCCCTTCGCGCGGCTCTTCACGTACTCATCGAGAGGAACTTCCATGTCTTCCACCCTGCTCGTCCTCAACGAGGTCGCCGCCGCTCCCGGCCGGACGGACCAGGTCGTGACCGAGTGGACCGCGCTGAACAGCAAGGAGCCGGTGGCCGGCCGCGCGCTGTTCCGCAGCGTGGACGACGACAACGTCCTGGAGATCACGCCCGTCAAGGACCTGTCGGAGCTGGCCGCCCTGAACGCCGGCTGGCACAAGCTCTGGGAGCGGGTGTCGGGCGACCTCGCCACCGACTTCCGTCGCCACCTCCTGGAGTTCGTCGAGGCGCCCAAGGACGTCGCCGACCCGATCCCGCAGACCCCGTACGTCCAGTTGCGCCACATCGAGGTGAAGCCCCAGCAGTACGAGGCGTACCGCGAGTGGCGCGAGAACACCATCTTCGAGGTCGTGCGGAACGCGGACGAGGTGGAGGCGTTCCTGGCCTACCACTCGGTGGTCAGCAGCGAGCCGGGCGTGATGTTCGTGTCCGGCTTCTCGTGCGACCCGGCCGACTACCAGGCCGTGTTCACCTCGCCGAAGTACCAGGAGATCGTCCAGCAGGCGGGCGACCGCTACATCGTGGGCGGCGAGAACGGCCTGTACACCCGCGTGTACAAGCGCGTCGATGCCTGAGACCGGCGCGGTGGCGGTCGGCCCGGCGGAGTTCGCGACGCCGGGCCGCACCGAGACCCACGAACTGGCGCTCACCACGCAGGGCCCGCTGTACCCGCCGAGCGAGGTCATGGACGGCAACGGGGACTTCGTCGTGGTGGGCATGGTCAACCGGCCCACCCCGGCGGGCGGGGTGGCGCCCGAGTGGGGGGCCGCCGTGGTCTCCCCCGCCAGCCCCGTACCGGAGTTCGGGCGGTTGGCCCCGTACACGGTGGTCCGCGAGCTGGACACCGACCCGGACGGGGCGGACCGGGACGTCGTGCTCCACACGCTGCCCCTGCCGCTGCCCTGCAACAACTACCCGATGGTGTTCGCGCCGGAGCAGCTTCCGGACGCGGCGCTGGTCGAGCGGCCGAGCCACGCCTTCCACCAGGTGCCCATCCCGGACCTGCGCGCGGAGGACGGGCCGAAGGTGGTCGAGCCGGTCACGTTCGGCCAGTGGATGCGGGCGAGCGGGACGCTGGAGGTCGGGGTCACGCCGGACGGCGGATCGGGGACCTTCGACTTCTCCTTCGCCCGCCTGGTGCCCCACAGCGTCTACACCGTCATGTCGCTGCGCGCCCGCGACCTGGACGCGGCGGGGCCCACCCGGCCCGGCCCGCTCGGGGTGCCCAACGTGTTCGTCACCGACGCGGAGGGCGCCGGCCGCTACCACGCGACGCTGCCCGACCCGTTCCCGGACCCGGAGCTGCCCGGCGCCAACCGGATCGTCAACGTGGTCGTGCTGTGGATGAGCTACCAGCGCAGCTACGGCGGCGCCATCGGCGAGTTCGGGCTCGGCGGGGACATCCACGCCCATCTCAAACTCCGCGCCCCGTCCTTCCAGAACCTGCGGACGGTCGGGCCCGCACGTCCCTGACGGCGGGACCCGACCGGCCGCACCCGACGACACCCCCCGCACAGAACCGAGAAGCCGAGGAAGGCCCCATGCCCATCATCTCCGTCACCACCTGGGACGGTCAGGACGACGCCCAGTGCAAGGAACTCGTCGAGGAACTGACCCGCACCGTGCGCCGGGTCACCGGAGCGCCCCTGGACAAGATCACCGTCTACGTCCAGGAGGTGCCGCGCAACCGCTGGGCCGAGGGCGGGGCCCTGGGGAGCGACCCGGACTTCCCGAAGCTGAGCCGGCGTACGACCGAATGACGTGACGGGCCCCGGCGGCTCGCGCCCCGGCAGCCGCCGGGGCGCGAGCGCCCAGCCATCCACCCAGCGAAACGGGAAAGGTACCCAGCCATGCCCCAGGAAACAGCCGAGGCCACCGATGCCCAACCGGGCACGCTGTTCCTCGTCGGCGACGTGTTCGCCGCGTTCGCCCACCACGAAGGCGTCCTCACCGTCTCCCAGCTCGTGCGGCTGATCAGGAGCGGCGCGTACCCGGCGGAGACGGGCGAGGCCCGTGTCACGCTGGGGCAGGGCGTCTCCCTCTTCGACGTCCAGTTCGTCCGCGACGCGCTGGTCCGCGGCGGCGTCGAGGACCGGGTCGTCATCGACGACCGGGCGCTGCACGCCCGCGCCGGACGCGAGTTGGCGCACAAGCACCGCATCGAGAACGTGCTGATCTCCCGGCCCCGCGCCGTAGGGGCCGACTGGTACGAGGCCGACCTGCTGGTGGACGCGGGCAACGAGGTGATGTCCGACCACCTCACCGGGCAGCACATGCAGGGGATGCTGGCGACGGAGGCCGGCCGGCAGATGTTCATCGCGGTGGCGGAGGAGTTCTACCTGCCGCCCGCGGCGGTCGGCGGCAGCTACTTCGTCATCGACACCTTCTCCACCCGCTACCGCAGCTTCCTCTTCCCGCTCCCCGCCCAGGTCCGCTGCAACGTGCTCGCGCACCGCTCGCCGCACCACACGCGCACGTCGTTCCACTGCGAACTCACCGTGAACCAGGGCGGGTCCGTCACCGCGGACATGGAAGTGCGGTTCACCGCCTTCGACATGCAGGTCTCGCACACCAAGGAGACGCGGGCGGCGCAGCGCAGCCTCCAGGACGGGATGGCGCTGGCGGCCGCGGCCGCCGCGGCCGCCGACCCCGCGGCCGCCGCGGCCCGCACGCCGTGACGCGGCCGACCGGCCGCAGCCCAGGGCGCCCCGACCGCACGGCGGGGCGCCGACCGCCCCAGCAGGGAGTCGAACCCATGTCAGGCACGACCCGCCCCTACACAGTCTTCAGCGACGTCGACGAGACGCTGATCTCGGTCAAGAGCATGTTCGACTTCCTCCAGTACCAGTTGGTGCGCCGGCGCGGTCCGGCGGGCGAGGAGGAGTACGAGCGGATCATGGCCGTGATCGGCCGGCGGGCCGCCGAGGGCGTGCCCCGCGCGGACATCAACCGCTTCTACTACAGCCACTACGCGGGCGAGTCGGCGACCGAGGTCACCCGGCTGGCCGACGACTGGTTCGCCGAGCGGACCGCGTCCACCCGCGGCTTCTACATCGAGTCCACCCGGCGGGCGCTGCGCGAGCACCGGGCGGCGGGCGCGAGCGTCGTCCTGGTCTCCGGGTCGTTCCCGCCCCTGCTGGAGCCGCTGGCCCGCGAGGTCGGGGCCGACGCGATCCTGTGCACCCGGCCGCTGGTCGCGGACGGCGTCTACACCGGCGCCGTCGGCGTCCCCGTCATCGGCGCGGGCAAGCGCGCCGCGGTGCTGGACCTGCTGGCCTCCCGGCCCGGCGTCGACCCGGCCGACTGCTACGCCTACGGGGACCACATCTCCGACCTGCCGATGATGGAGCTGGTGGGCCACCCGGTCGTCGTCGGCGGCGACGAGGAGCTGCGCCGCAGCCTGGCGCGCACCTGCGAGACGGCCGGCGTCCGATGAGCGAGCGCCGGTTCCACGTGCTGCTGGGGCCCGACGGGGCCGGCAAGTCCTCGGCCATGCGGCGGCTCGCCGCCCTGCTGCCCGGCTGGCGGCTGCTGTCCACGGACAGCGCCTTCACCGCCCCCGAGCACGCCCTGATCCCCCGGCTCCGGCGCGACCTGCACGAGCACGTGCTGCCGGGGCTGGGCAGCGCCTACTCGGCGGACTTCCTGGCCAGCGTGATGCAGACGGCCGTGGTGCACCTGCGCGACCAGTTGCGCGACGGGGACCCCCGGACGCCGGTGCTCATGGACTCGTACTACTACAAGATCCTGGCCAAGTGCCGGATGGCGGACGTCCGCGACGCCCGGCTGTACTCCTGGTGGCGCTCCTTCCCGCAGCCGGACGGGGTGGTCTTCCTCGACGTGTCGCCGGAGGCCGCCTGGCGCCGGCGGGGGGCCGGGACGCGGCTCAACGCCCTGGAGTACGAGGGGGAGGCGGGCGACCGGGCGGGCTTCGCGCACTACCAGCGCTCCCTGCGCGAACTGCTGCTGGAAGAGGTGCGGGAGCTGCCGGTGGCCATGGTGCGCGAGCAGCCCGACGCGCGCCGGACGGCCGAGGCCGTACGGAAGGTGCTGGCCGCATGAGCGCCCCCACCGCCCCGCCGCCCTCGCTCTGGCACGCCGACGGGCACCCCGGCCGCTTCCGCGAGCGGGCGTTCGCCGCCCGCGACCGGCTGGCCGCGGACCACGGCGACGTGCTCCGCGCCCAGCGGCGGGTCCTGGCGGACCTGCTGGACTTCAACGCCGCGACCGCCTTCGGCCGCCGGCACGGCTTCCGCTCCCTGCGTACGGTCGACGACTTCCGCCGGGCCGTCCCCGTCGGCGACTACGCCTCCCACGCCCCGCTGATCGAGCGGACGGCGGCCGGGGAGCGCGGCCTGCTGACGGCCGACGCCCCCGAGGTCTACTTCACCAGCAGCGGCAGCACCGGGGCGCACAAGAAGGTCCCGGTCACCCCGCGCTTCATGCGCACGACGTTCCTGCCGTTCTACCTCGCGGCGTGGGCGCCGCTCGCCGAGCACTTCCCCGACGTGCTGGCGCGGCCCGACGCCGTCCTCAACCTCAAGCACGACCCGTTGAGCGCCCCGCCCACCACCGGCGACGGCCGCCCGCACGTGGGGGCCAGCCAGGTGGACTTCGGAGCCCGGTTCGGGGAACCCCTCGCCGCCGAGCCCGGCACGGGCGCCCCGTGGGCGGTGCTCCCGACGCCCACCGCGCCCGGCGACCACCTGGAGCGGGCGTACCTGCGGCTGCGGCTGGCGGTGCAGAGCGACGTGCGCTGCCTGATCGGCATCAACCCGGCCATGGTCGCCGCCGTCCCGTACCAGTTGAACCTGTGGTGGCCCCGGATCGTGAAGGAGGTGCGCGACGGGACGCTCGGCGGCCTGCCCCACCGGGCCCCCGACCCGCGCCGCGCCGCCGAACTCGAGCGGCTGGCGGAGTACTTCGGGACCGTGCGCCCGGCGCACGTGTGGCCCCGGATGCGGGCGCTGTTCTGCTGGACCGGCGGGGTGGCGTCGCTGTACCTGCCCGCGCTGCGCGAGGAGTTCGGCGCGGGGGTCGCGGTGCTGCCCGCCCCGGTGGCCGCCTCCGAGGGGCCGGTCGCCGTGGCGCTGGACCGGCACGGCTCGGCGGGCAGCCTCACCGCCTCGGCCTCGCTGTACGAGTTCGTCCCCGCCGACGAGGACCTCGCCCCCGACAGCGCGACGCTGCTGGCCCACGAGCTGGAGGCGGGCCGGGACTACCACGTGCTCTTCAGCCATGTCGGCGGGCTGTACCGGTACGCGGGCGGCGACGTGGTCCGCGTGGTCGACCGGGTCGGCGGCGCGCCGCGGCTGGAGTACGCCGGCCGGGCCGGCCGGCTGGACGCGGCGGGCGAGCGGCTGCGGGACGCCCAGGTCGTGCGGGCCCTGCGCGCCGCCCTGGACTCCGGCGGCCTCGCGCTGCGCAACGTGGCCTGCCGCGCCGAACCGGCCGGGGGCGGCGTGCCGCAACACGTCTTCGCGATCGCCCCCGGCGGGCCCTGGAGCCGGCAGGAGCGCGACCGCTTCGCCACCGCGCTGGACCGCGCCCTGGCGGCCGAGTCCGGCCCCTACGCGAGGGCGCGGGAGGCCGGGCGGCTCGCCCCGCCCGACGTCCGCCTGCTGGACGCCGGGGCGTTCCACCGCGACTGGTCCGCCGCGGTCGGCGCGGGCGTCCGCCCGACCCAGGTCAAGGACCGCCTCTTCCGACCGGACGACGACCAGTGGCGGCGGTTGACCCGTACGCCGGGCGGCTGACCCCCGCCCGGACCCCCCGCCCCGCGCAGCCCGCACCGCCACGACGAGGAGCCCGCCATGCCCGTGCTCAACCCGGTCGAACGGACCGCCCTGCTCACCGCCGCTCTGCGCGCCGCGGAGACCCGCCGCGCGGACCGGCTCTACGACGACCCCTACGCCGCCGGACTGGTCGGGGAGGTCGGGCCGCACCTGCTGGCCGAGGTGCGCGCGGCCACCTTCCCGCCCGACCGCCCGCGCACCCTGCCCAGCACCCCGGACTACAACGCCATCCGCACCCGGTTCTTCGACGACCTCCTCCAGGAGGCCGCCCGCGAGCCGGAGGCGACGCAGATCGTGCTGGCCCCGGCGGGCATGGACTCCCGCGCCTACCGGCTGCCCTGGCCCCGCCACATCCGCTACTTCGAGGTCGACCGGCCGGCCGTGCTCGACTTCAAGGCCGAACGGCTGCGCGGCGCCGTGCCCGCCGTGGACCACCGCACGGTCGCCGTCGACCTGACCGACGACCACTGGGAGGACCGGCTCGTCGCGGCCGGGTACGACCCGGACACCCCCTCGACCTGGCTGCTGGAGGGGCTGCTCTACTACATCCCCGAGGCCGACGCCCACCGGATGCTGGAGCGGGTCGCCGCCATATCAGCGCCCGGCAGCCGCATCGCCGCCGACATCGTCAACCGGGCCGCCCTGACCCTGCCCCACATGCGCGGCCTGCTGGACGTCTTCGCCGGCTGGGGGTGCCCCTGGCTGTTCGGCACCGACGAGCCGGAGGCCCTGTTCGAGCGGTACGGGTTCGACGTCCGGGCGGCCCAGCCCGGCGAGCCCGACGCCGACTACGGGCGGTGGCCCGACCCCGTGCCGCCGCGCGGGGCCGAGGACGTACGACGGGTGTTCTTCGTGCACGGCAGGCGTCGCTGACCATGGCGACCACCGTGATCGCGGGAGGCGGCGTCGCCGGACTCGCCCTGGCCCTGGCCCTCGGCGGGCGCGGCCACCGGGTGCGCGTCCTGGAGCCCGGCCCGCCGCCGCCGGACGGGCCCGCCGCGAAGGCCGCCGAGCTGTGGGAGCGCCCCGGCGCGCCGCAGGCCCGGCACGACCACGTCCTGAACGCGCTCGGCGTGCGGATGCTGCGCCGCCACGCCCCCGAGGTCCTGGACGCGGCGCTGGAGGAGGGGGCGCGGCTCCTGGACCTCACCGCCGCCGCGCCCCGGCCCGCCGGCACGGGCCGGGCCGTGCGGTGGGCCGGTGACGAGGAACTGGTGACCCTGGCCGTCCGCCGCTCCGTCCTGGACGTGGTGCTGCACCGCGCGGCGCGGGCCGTGCCGGGGGTGGCTCTCGACCACGGGACCCGGGTCGCCGGGCTGTCGCTGGAGCCGTCGGGGCCGGCCGGGCGCCGGGTGCGGGGCGTGGTGACGGACGGCGGCGAGCGGATACCGGCCGACGTGGTGGTGGACGCCACCGGCGTCCGGTCCGCGTCCCGGAGCTGGCTCGCCTCGGCGGGCCTCCCGGCGGGCGGCGACCTCTCCTCGCCCGGCAGCCTGCGCGCCTTCGGCCGCTTCTACCGGCTCCGCGACCCGGACGGGCCGCCGCCGGGCCCGCTCAACCGGGGCAACGCGGCGGGCGGCGTCTGGGACCACTACTCCGCGGTGCTGCACCCGGCGGACAACGGCGTCTTCGCCATCACGCTCGGCACCCTGCCGGGCGACCGGACGCTCTCCGCCCTGCGCGCGCCCGACGCGTTCACCGCCGCCTGCCGGCTGTCGCCGTACCTCGCCCCCTGGGTCGAGGAGGGCGCCGCGGCGCCGCTGGGACCGGTGCTGGTCACCGGGATGCCGCCGAACATCCTGCGTGGGCCCCGCCCCGTGGCCGGGCTGCTGCGGGCCGGGGACGCCGCCTGCGTCACCGACCCGATGTTCGGCCGGGGCATGTCCCTGGCGCTGGCGCACGCCTTCGGCCTGGCCGAGCTGATCGACGGCCACCCGGCCGCAGGCGCGGAGCTGGGCGGGGCGGCGGACCGGCTGGCCGAGCGGATGCTGCGCCCCTGGTACGAGCGGGGCGCGCACGACTCGTGGGCGCGGGTGGCCCGGTGGCGGGCCGCCGCCGGTCTGCCCCCGGAGGCCGGGCCCGGCCCGGACCTGCCGGCCGGCGCCACCGGCCTCCCGCGGTCGGGGGGGGGGGGGGGGGGGGGGAAGGAACCCCCCCCCCTTGGGGGGACCCCCCACCTCCCCACACAAACCAGCGCCCCCCCCTAAGGTCTTTTGCCACCCTACCTCCCCGGCC